>NZ_BAABFB010000009.1:0-92375 GCF_039540555.1 Rhodococcus olei
GGTGTTCGTGGCTGCTCTGGCGAGCGACGCGGCGGGGGATTCGGCGGAGCCGGCGTCGTCGTCGTTGGTTCGGGTGTTCGCGTCGGGTGAGGCGTTGCCCGCGGCGACGGCGGCGACGTTGCGGGAGGTGTTGCCGGGCGCGCGGTTGCACAACCTGTACGGCCCGACGGAGGCGGCCGTGGACGTGACGTTCCACGAGGTGACCGTCGCCGACGAGGTGTCGGTGCCGATCGGTGCGCCGGTGTGGAACACGCGGGTGTTCGTGTTGGATGCGCGGTTGCGTCCGGTTCCGGTCGGTGTGCCGGGTGAGTTGTATCTGGCGGGTGTGCAGCTGGCCCGCGGGTACGTGGGGCGGGTGGATCTGACGTCGGATCGGTTCGTGGCGAACCCGTTCGCTGCGGGGGAGCGGATGTACCGGACCGGCGATCTGGTCGCCTGGAACCGGGACGGTGAGCTGGAGTATCTGGGCCGCACCGACTTCCAGGTCAAGCTGCGGGGTCTGCGGATCGAACTGGGGGAGATCGAGGCGGCGTTGCTCGCGCACGACGCGGTCGCGCAGGCGGTGGCCGTGCTGCGCCACGACGACCGGATCGGTGAGGCGCTGGTCGCGTACCTCGTGGGCGCGGGGGATGTGGATCTCGATTCGTTGACGGCGTCGCTGCGCGTGAGCCTGCCCGCGTACATGGTGCCGTCCGCGTTCGTGGTGCTCGGCGCCTTCCCGGTGAACGCGTCGGGCAAGCTGGATCGCAGGGCTTTGCCGGCGCCGGTGTTCGAGGCCCGTGAGTTCCGCGCGCCGTCGACACCGGTGGAGGAGCTGGTCGCCGACATCTTCGCCGAGGTGCTCGGCGTCGAGCGGGTCGGTGCCGACGACGACTTCTTCGAACTCGGCGGCAACTCGCTGATCGCCACGCAGGTGGCGGCGCGGATCGGTGCCACGCTCGCCACGGAAATCCCGGTGCGGACGCTCTTCGAAGCGTCGACCGTCGCCGCACTCGCGGTGGTTGCGGCGACCGATGCGGGCCGCGGTGGCCGCAGCCCCCTGGTCGCCGGTCCGCGCCCCGAGCGGATCCCGCTCTCGCTGGCGCAGTCTCGGATGTGGTTCCTCAGTCGGTTCGACACCGCCAGTGCCGCCAACAACATCCCCGTCGCCGTTCGACTGACGGGTGACCTCGATGTGCATGCGCTGCAGTCCGCGGTCACGGATGTCCTGGCACGACACGAGATTCTGCGCACCGTGTACCCGGAGCACGACGGCGCAGGCCACCAGCTGATCCTGCCCACGGCGGACGTCCGTCTGGACCTGTCGCCGGTTCCCGTCTCCGCGGACTCGCTGCTCGCACGCGCCACCGCGTTCGTGACCGAGGGATTCGACGTGGCCGCCGAGGTTCCGCTTCGGGCAACCCTGTTCCGCGTCGACACCGGATCCGATGCCGCGGACCACGTGCTGGTGTTCGTGGTGCACCACATCGCGGCCGACGGATTCTCCGTCGCACCCCTGGTCCGCGATGTCATGGTCGCGTACTCGGCGCGCCACGTCGGTGTGGCACCGGGATGGCAGCCGCTGCCGGTGCAGTACGCCGACTACACGCTGTGGCAGCGCGATGTCCTCGGATCCGAGGACGACCCGGAATCTCTGATCTCCCGTCAGCTCGGGTACTGGACCGGGACGCTGGCCGGGTTGCCGGAGCAGCTGGACCTGCCCGCGGATCGGCAGCGTCCCGCGGTCGCCACGAACCGCGGCGCCGCGATCGGCTTCGACCTCGACGCCGCCCAGCACTCCGCGATCGGTGACGTCGCCCGTGCCCACGGCGCGACGCCGTTCATGGTCGTGCACGCCGCGCTCGCCGTCCTGCTGGCACGGTTGTCGAGTACCGACGACATCGCCATCGGTGCCCCGATCGCGGGGCGTGGTGACGCGGCCCTCGACGACCTCGTCGGCATGTTCGTCAACACCCTCGTGCTGCGGACCCGGGTGGACGCGGCCGACACCTTCAGCGACCTGCTGGCCCGGGTCCGGGAGGCGGACCTCGGGGCCTTCTCCCACGCGGACGTGCCGTTCGAGCGTCTCGTCGAGGTGCTCAATCCGGCACGCTCGCAGGCGCGGCACCCGCTGTTCCAGGTGGCCCTGTTCTTCCAGAACCTGACCAGCCCGCACCTCGAACTGGACGGGCTGAACGTGTCCGGTGTCGACTTCGACGAGACGATCGCCACGTTCGATCTTCAGGTGACCTTCGCCGAACGGCAGGACGAGACGGGCGCGGCGACCGGGATGGCCGTCCACCTCGGTTATGCGACGGATCTGTTCGACGAGGCGACGGTGCGTGGGTTCGGAGACCGCTTCCTGCGCATCCTGACGGCCGTCACCGCGCGGGCGGACACCGTGGTCGGCGACATCGATCTGCTCGACGAGATGGAGCGCGACCGTGCTCTCGTCGAATGGAACGACACTGCGCACGAGCTCACCGCCGGCGACCTGCTGCTCGACGCCTACGCCGCGCAGGTCGCGGCGAACCCGGACGCGACCGCGGTCGTGTACGAAGGCGACTCGCTCACGTACGCCGAGTTCGACGGCCGGGTCAACCGGCTGGCCCGTCGATTGATCGACGAAGGTGTCGGTCCGGAATCTCTCGTCGCCCTGGCGATTCGTCGTTCGCTCGACCTGGTGGTCGCGATCTACGCGGTCGTGCGGGCGGGTGGCGCGTATGTCCCGGTCGACCCGGACCATCCGGTGGAACGGATCGGGCACATTCTCGACACCGCGGACCCGACCTGCGTGCTGACCACGCGGCGGGACGGATTCGCGGGCGCGGGGACACGGAAGGTGCTCCACCTCGACGACCTCGACCTGTCGGCGTACGCCGACACGACGGTGACGGACGGTGACCGGATCGCGTCGCTGCGCCCGGAGCATCCGGCCTACGTCATCTTCACCTCGGGGTCGACGGGGAAGCCGAAGGGTGTCGCCGTCAGTCATCGGGCGATCGCCAACCAGATCGCGTGGATGCTGGCGGAGTACCCGCTCGACGCGACCGACGTCTACCTGCAGAAGACGGCGACGACGTTCGACGTCTCGCTGTGGGGCTGGTTCATGCCGTTGCGGGCCGGTGCAACCCTCGTGGTCGCCACCCCCGACGGCCATCGGGATCCGGCCTATGTTGCGGAACGCATTGCGGCACACGCGGTCACTGTCACCGACTTCGTGCCCTCGATGCTGACCGTGTTCGCCGGGTCGGTGGCCCGCGAGGACCTCGTGTCACTTCGCCGGATCTTCGTCATCGGCGAGGCGTTGCCCGCCGAGACGGTGCGCGATTTCGCGCGGATCAGCGACGCCACGGTGCACAACCTGTACGGCCCGACCGAGGCCGCGGTCTCGATCACCTTCGCGGACGTGACCGCGACCGCCACCCGGGGCGGAGCGGTGACCATCGGCCGCCCGCAGTGGAACTCCCGTGTCCACGTGCTCGACTCGCGCCTGCGACCGGTTCCGGTGGGGGTTCCCGGCGAGCTGTACCTCGCGGGTGTGCAGCTGGCCCGCGGCTACCACGGGCGGTTCGACCTGACCTCGGACAGGTTCGTGGCCAACCCGTTCACCGCAGGTGAGCGGATGTACCGGACCGGTGACCTCGTTCGCTGGACCGGCGAGGGTGAGCTCGACTACCTGGGACGCACCGACTTCCAGGTCAAGTTCCGTGGCCAGCGCATCGAGCTCGGCGAGATCGAGACCGCCCTGCTCGCGCACGAGTCGGTGCTGCAGGCTGCGGTTCTCGTGGTCGCGGCCGCCGGCGGCGACCACCTCGTCGGCTACGTGGTGCCGACCCCCGCGACCCGGCCCGATCCGGATGATCTCGTCGCGTTCGCCTCCCGGTCGCTGCCGGGATACATGGTGCCGTCGGCGGTGGTTCTCCTCGATGCTTTCCCGCTGAACGCGTCGGGCAAGCTGGACCGGAAGGCGTTGCCTGCGCCGGTGTTCACGGCGCGGGAGTTCCGCGCGCCGACCGCGGGAACCGAGCTGGCGGTCGCGGCTGCCTTCGCCGAGGCCCTCGGACACGAACACGTGGGCCTCGACGACGACTTCTTCGCGCTCGGCGGCAACTCGCTGGTTGCGATGCAGGTCGTGGCGCGGCTCGGTGCCGCGCTGGATACCAGGATCGCCGTGCGGGAGCTGTTCGAGGCTCCCACTGTCGGTGCGCTCGCCGCACTGCTCGACGGCCGGGAATCCGAGCGCCGCGTCGCTCTCGTCGCCGGACCGCGTCCGGAGCGGATCCCGTTGTCGGCGGCGCAGAACCGGATGTGGTTCCTGAACCGATTCGATCCCGAGTCGGCGGTGAACAACATCCCGGTCGCGGTGCGCCTGACGGGTGCGCTCGACGCCGCCACGTTGCAGGCCGCGGTCGCCGACGTGATCGCCCGGCACGAGGTGCTGCGCACCGTCTACCCGGAGGTCGACGGTGCCGGACACCAGGTGGTGCTGCCCGAGTTCGTCCTCGACCTGACACCGGAGCCGGTGGCGCAGGAGCGGATTCGCGAGCGCGTCGCGGCGGTGGTGACCGCGGGATTCGACGTGACCGCCACGGTCCCGGTGCGCGGGGCCCTGTTGCGGATCGGTGCCGACGACCACGTGCTGGTCCTGGTGGTGCACCACATCGCCGGTGACCTGTTCTCGGTGGGACCGCTGACCCGGGACCTGCTCACGGCATACGTTGCCCGGAGCGCCGGGCAGGCCCCGGCCTGGGTGCCGCTGCCGGTGCAGTACGCCGACTACGCGCTGTGGCAGCGCAGGCTGCTCGGAAGCGAGGACGCCCCGGCCTCGACCGCTGCGCGTCAGCTGGCCCACTGGTCCACGACCCTCGACGGGCTTCCGGACCAGCTGGACCTGCCGACGGACCGGCCGCGACCCGCGATTGCCTCGAACCGTGGTGCCTCGATCCGGTTCGACCTGGACTCGGATCTGCACCGTGCCCTGTCCGACCTTGCCCGCGAACACAATTCGACGTTGTTCATGGTGCTGCACGCGGCTCTGGCGCTGCTGCTGGCTCGGATGTCCGGTACGTCCGACATCGCGATCGGCACGCCGATCGCCGGCCGCGGCGAGCGGGAACTCGACGACCTGGTGGGCATGTTCGTCAACACACTGGTGTTGCGCACCGAGGTGGACGGGTCCGAGCCGTTCGGCGTCCTGCTCGCACGGGCCCGCGAGACCGATCTGCAGGCGTTCGCTCACGCGGACGTCCCGTTCGAGCGGCTCGTCGAGGTGCTCGACCCGGTGCGCTCCCAGGCCCGCAACCCACTGTTCCAGGTCGCCCTGGTGTTCCAGAACGTCGGGCCCGTCGCCTTCGAGCTACCGGGTCTGAACCTGTCCGGCATCGAGTTCGACGAGCAGGTCGCCAAGTTCGACCTGCAGCTGACGATCGCGGAGTCGGTGGACGAGGTCGGCACTGCGAAGGGCATCACCGCCGAGCTCAATTACGCCACCGACCTGTTCGACCGGGACACGGCCGTGACGCTGACCGAGCGGCTGACGCGGATCCTGCGAGCCGTCGCGGCGGACAGCACCGTGCCGGTCGGCGCGATCGACCTCCTCGGTGAGACGGAACGCGCGGGCCTGATCGCACGGCACGGTGCGCTCGCGGTCGAGCCGATTCCGCTGGGCCGGATGATGGCCAATGCCGCCGCACTGAACCCGTCCGCACCGGCCGTCGTGTTCGACGGCGTCGAGACCAGCTACGCGGAACTGGACCGCCGGTCCTCCCGGATCGCCCGCCACCTGATCGCCCGCGGGCTCGGTGCCGAGGACCTGGTCGCGGTCGCCGTGCCGCGATCGGACCTGTCGGTGCTCGCCGCCTGGGCGGTTGCGAAG
This sequence comes from Rhodococcus olei, assembly GCF_039540555.1. NCBI lineage: Bacteria > Bacillati > Actinomycetota > Actinomycetes > Mycobacteriales > Nocardiaceae > Rhodococcus > Rhodococcus olei. Next base: position 5,858 of record NZ_BAABFB010000009.1, read on the forward strand.
ACGGGCGCCGCGTTCGCGGCGGTCGACCCGAACTACCCGGTCGAGCGGGTACGGCACATGGTCACCGACGCCGGTGCCGTCGTGGGCCTGACGGTCGCCGCGTTCGCTGCGGACCTCCCCGACGTGACCGAGTGGCTCGCGATCGACTCCCCCGAGTTCGGCGAGCTGACGGTCGGCCTGGGCGACGGGCCCATCGGTGAGGCGGAACTGGTGCGTCCGGTGCATCCCGCGCATCCCGCGTACGTGATCTTCACGTCCGGTTCCACCGGCCTGCCCAAGGGCGTCGTCGTCACGCACAGCGGTCTGGCGAACTTCAGTGAGGAACAGCGGCAGCGGTACCGGCTCTCCGCCGACACCCGTGCCCTGCACGTCGCGTCCCCGAGCTTCGACGCATCGATACTCGAGTTGCTGTTGGCGATCGGCGCCGGGGGAGCCCTGGTGGTCGCGCCGCCGACCGTGTTCGGCGGCGTCGAACTCGCGGACCTCATCCGCAGGGAACGGGTCACCCACTCGTTCATCACCCCGTCCGCGCTCGCGTCGGTCGACCCGTCCGGGCTCGACGACTTCAGGGTCGTCGTTGCCGGCGGTGAAGCGGTCCCGGGCGATCTGGTCGCCCGGTGGGCACCCGGCCGTGAGCTCTACAACGGCTACGGCCCGACCGAGACCACGATCATGACGAACATCAGCGCGCCGATGCGCGCCGGCGAACGCGTCGTCATCGGCGGGCCGACCCGGGGCATGCGCTCGCTGATCCTCGACGATCGGCTCCAGCCGGTACCGGTCGGTGTCGTCGGCGAGCTGTACATCGCGGGCATCCAGCTGGCGCGCGGATACCGCAACCGTTCCGCGCTGACGTCGGAGCGATTCGTCGCGAACCCCCACAGCGAGACCGGGGAGCGGATGTACCGCACCGGCGACGTCGTGCGGTGGACGAGCGACGGCGACGTCGAGTACGTCGGCCGGTCCGACTTCCAGGTGAAGATCCGCGGTCTGCGTATCGAGCTCGGCGAGATCGATGCGGTACTCGCTGCACACGACGACGTCGAGTTCGCGACGACTGTCGGCCACGACACCGCACCCGGGCGCACCGCGCTGGTGTCCTACGTGCTGCCCGCACCCGGCCGGACCGTCGACCCGGCCGCGTTGACCGCGTTCGTCGCAGAGTCGCTGGCCGGTTACATGGTGCCTGCGGCGATCGTCGTGCTCGACGAGATCCCGCTGACCCCGGTCGGCAAGCTGGACCGGAAAGCACTGCCGGAGCCGGTTTTCGCGGCCCGGGAGTTCCGGGCGCCGAGCACGCCGACCGAAGAGGTCGTTGCGGGTGTGTTCGCGGAGGTGCTCGGGGCCTCGCAGGTCGGAGCCGACGACGACTTCTTCGCCCTCGGCGGCAACTCGCTGATCGCGACGCAGGTCGCGGCCCGCCTCGGTGCGGCACTCGACACCCGCGTGCCGGTGCGTGAGCTGTTCGAGGCGTCGACTGTGGCCGCGCTCGCGGCGCGCCTGGAGCAGCTCGCCGGCAGCGGTGGACAGATCGCGCTGGTGGCGGGGGAGCGGCCGGAGCACCTGCCGCTCTCGCTCGCCCAGCAGCGGATGTGGTTCCTCAACCGGTTCGACCCGGAGTCGGCGGCGTACAACATTCCCGCCGCGATCCGCCTCACCGGTGCCCTCGACATCGGCGCGCTGCAGGCCGCGGTCGCCGACGTCGTCGCCCGACACGAGGTGCTGCGGACCGTCTACCCGGAGACCGCATCCGGTCCCGCTCAGGTGATCCTGCCCGCCGGCGAGGCGACCGTGAACCTGGACCCGGTGTCCGTCCCGGCGGAGGAGGTCGGCGCGGCGATCACCGAGTTCGTCGTCTCCGGCTTCGACGTGACCGTCCAGGTCCCGATCCGAACCCTGCTCGTCCGCGTCGAGGGCAGCCTCGAACCGGTCGAGCACGTGCTCACGCTCGTCGTCCACCACATCGCGGCCGACGGTTCCTCGATGGGGCCGTTCACCCGCGACCTGATGGCGGCGTACGCGGCGCGCACGGTCGGGGCGGCCCCGTCGTGGGAACCGCTGCCGGTGCAGTACGCGGATTACGCGTTGTGGCAGCGTTCGGTGCTCGGCGGCGAGGACGACCCGGACTCGCTGATGTCGACCCAGCTCGGCTTCTGGAAGTCGGCACTGGCCGGGCTCCCCGACCAGCTCGACCTGCCGACCGATCGGCCCCGGCCCGCGGTGCAGTCGTACCACGGCGGCAAGATCGACTTCGCGGTCGGCGAGCCGGTGCACCGCGGCCTGGCGGACCTCGCTCGCGACGGAAACGCCACGCTGTTCATGGTCGTGCACGCCGCGTTCACCACGCTGCTCGCTCGACTGTCGGGCATGCGCGACATCGCGGTCGGTACTCCGTTCGCCGGCCGCGGCGACGCCGCACTCGACGACCTGATCGGCATGTTCGTCAACACCCTGGTGTTCCGGACCGACGTCGACGCGGACCTGTCCTTCACCGCCCTGCTCGGTCAGGTGCGTGAGCGGGACCTCGCCGTGTTCGCACATGCGGACGTACCGTTCGAGAGCGTCGTGGAGGCGCTGAACCCGGCCCGGTCGACCGCCCGCCACCCGCTCTGCCAGGTGGGGCTGTCGTTCCAGAACCTGGGCACGGCTCGGTTCGAGCTGGACGGGCTGACGATCGCGTCCGTCGAGACGGATGTCGAGATCTCGCAGTTCGACCTGCACCTGATCATCGGCGACCACTACGACGAGGACGGAACGCCGCGCGGCCTGAGCGCGAGCCTGACCTACGCGACCGCCTTGTTCGACCGGTCGACCGCCGAGGCGTTCGCGGACCGCTTCCTGCGTCTGCTCGAGGCGATCGTCGCGAACCCCGCCGCGGCGGTCGGCGACCTGCCGATGCTCGAATCGGCCGAGTACGACAGGATCGTCGGCGACTGGAACGCGACCGACGAGGTGGTGCCCGGGACGAGTCTGGTCGACCTGTTCGACGCGCAGGTCGCTCGGACACCCGACGCGGTTGCGCTGGTGTACGAGGGGGAGTCGCTCACCTACGCCGAGTTCGACACGTTGGTGAATCGATTGGCGCGCAAGCTGATCGCTGACGGAGTGGGACCCGAGACCCTCGTCGGCCTGGCCGTGCGCCGGTCGATCGAGCTGCTGGTCGGCATGTACGCCGTCGTCAAGGCCGGCGGTGCCTATGTGCCGATCGACCCGGATCACCCGGCGGACCGGATCGCGTTGATCCTCGACTCGGCGGCTCCCGCGCTGGTGCTCACCCGCAGCGCCGACGCGGTCGAGCTGCCCGGGGACACGACGGTCCTGGCGATCGACTCCGTCGACCTCACCGAGGTCGACGGGGGCTCGGTCACGGATGCGGACCGACGTGCGCCGCTGCGGACCGGCAACCCGGCGTACGTGATCTTCACTTCGGGTTCGACCGGCCGTCCAAAGGGCGTCGCAGTGTCCCATGCAGCGGTCGTCAACCAGATGGTGTGGAAGCAGGCCGAATACGGGCTCGGCGCGGAAGACGCGGTGCTGCTCAAGACCGCGGCGACCTTCGACCTGTCGGTGTGGGAGTTCTGGTGGGCGCTGCAGACCGGGGCCCGTCTGGTGATCGCCCGTCCGGACGGACATCAGGACCCGAGGTACCTGCTCGACCTGATGACGCAGGAGTCGGTGACCACGGTGCATGTGGTGCCCTCGATGCTCTCGATGCTGCTGGCCGATCCCCGGGGCACCTTCCCGGGCTCGGTGACACGGGTGCTCGCGATCGGTGAGGCATTGCCTGCGGAGACCGCCGCCAGGCTCCGCGCGGTCAGTGCCGCGCGGCTCGACAATCTCTACGGGCCCACGGAGGCGGCGGTCTCGGTCACCTCGTACTGCACCCGCGACACCGACACCGTTACCGTGCCGATCGGCGCGCCGGAGTGGAACACGCAGGTGTTCGTACTCGATTCGCGCCTGCACCCGGTCCCGGTGGGCGTTGCCGGCGAGCTGTACCTCGCGGGCGCGCAGTTGGCCCGCGGCTACCATGGTCGCTCGGATCTGACTGCCGACCGGTTCGTGGCGAACCCGTTCGGTACGGGGGCCCGGATGTACCGGACCGGTGACGTCGTGCGCTGGCGCGCCGACGGCAACCTCGAGTACCTCGAGCGGGCCGACTTCCAGGTCAAGGTCCGCGGCTTCCGCATCGAACTCGGCGAGATCGAGTCGGCACTGCGGACCCGTCCCGGCGTCACCGACGCGGTCGTGGTCGCGAAAACGGATGCAATCGGCGGGACCCAGCTCGTCGGCTACGTCGTCGGCGACGGTCTCGACGGCGCCACGGTGCGTGCCGCAGTGGCCGGGCAGGTGCCGTCCTACATGGTGCCCGCCGTGATGATGGTGCTGGACCGTATGCCGCTCAACGTCAACGGCAAGGTCGAGCGCACGGCGTTGCCCGAACCGGAGTTCGCCGTCGTTCCGTTCCGGGCGCCGACTACGCCGGTCGAGCGGATCGTCGCGACGACGATCGGCGATCTGGTCGGAGCGGACCGGGTCGGCCTCGACGACAACTTCTTCGAACTCGGAGGAAACTCGCTGGTCGCCACTCAGGTGGTTGCGAGGATCGGTGCCGAAGTGGGCGCGGAGGTGCCGCTGCTGTGGGTGTTCGCCGATCCCACGGTTGCCGGCCTCGCCGCTCGAATCGAGGCGGCACAAGCGGGTTCGCTCGGCCTGGACGGAGACAGGGCGTTGCAGATGTTGCTGCCGATCCGAGAGGAGGGATCCAAGCCGCCGTTGTTCTGCGTCCACCCGATCGTGGGTCTGTCCTGGGCATTTGCCGGACTTTCCGCACATCTGGACCCCGACCGTCCGATCTACGGTCTGCAGTCGCCGGTCGTGTCCGGGTCCGCGCCCATGCCGGCGTCGATCGAGGACTGGGCCGAACTGTATGTCGACGAGATTCGTTCGGTGCAGCCCGTCGGGCCCTACCAGCTGATCGGGTGGTCGCTCGGTGGTGTCATCGCACACGCGATGGCCGTGCGGCTGCAGTCGGAGGGCGACGAGGTGGAGCTGCTCGCAATGATGGACAGCGTCGCGGACCTCGGTGGTCGGGCGTCCGAGGCGGCGGGGACGATCTCGGCCCGTGACCTGCTCGGTGGCCTGATGCCGGAGGTTGGCGGGGTCACGGACGATGTCGAGGTGACCCCGGAGTCGCTCGAGCAGCTTGTTGCAGGCCTTCCTGCGCCGCTGAACGAACTCGGGTCGGAGCGGGTCGAGGCCGCCTTTGCGGCGGCGGTGTCGTCACTTCGTCTCATCGCCGATTACCGGCCGGAGCCGTTCAAGGGCGACCTGGTGTATTTCGCCGCGTTGGAGGACGATCCGACCGGCCGAGTGGGCGCCGCGACCTGGCGGTCCGCGATCGCCGGCGCCATCGAGGTCCACGGATTGCCGACGACCCACTGGCACATGGCGTCGGCGCCGGCCTTGCAGTCGATCGCCGAGGTGGTCACCGCGGCATGGACCGACGGGAGCCGCGCCGGTGGACGCTAGGACGTCACACGCGCAACCGCGCACACGACAAGACACACCGAACACAGTGCAGGTCAAACGAAAGGCATGACAACAGTGAGCAACCCGTTCGATGACGAGGAAGGCACGTTCCTCGTGCTGGTGAACGACGAAGGGCAGCATTCGCTGTGGCCGACCTTCTCCGACGTCCCGGCAGGATGGGACACGGTCCACGGCCCCGGCTCCCGCACGGACTGCCTCGACTACGTCGAGGCCAACTGGACCGACATGCGGCCCAAGAGCCTGGTGGCCGAGATGGGGGCCTGACACGTATCGGCCGTCGGTGCCATCGAATTCGGATGGATGTGCGGGCTCCACTCGGAGCGTCGGAGCCCGCACGTCCTCGGCTCCCGGTGCCTCGGTGTCGACACTCGATTCAGTGACACCGCCCCGGGCGGCGTGGACGGGCGAGCGGCTGATCGCGGTCGGGACAGGTGAACCTTCCTTTACAGTTCGCGTCCCGCCCTGTTCGATGCAGGCATGACCGCAGCCATCGACATCTTCCTGATCCTGCACTTCATCGGCCTCGCCGCGATCATCGGCAGCTACATGACCCTGCTCGAGGCGCCGCGGGTCGTTCCCGGCATGCTGCACGGTGCGATCCTGCAGGTCGTGTCCGGTCTCGCACTGGTCGGCCTGAACGAGGCGAACGACGCGACGCTGAACCACACGAAGGTCGGCGTCAAGCTCGTCATCGCGATCGTGATCCTCGTCGTCGCGGTGCTGGGGCTGCGCAAGGCCAAGGAGGAGACCGCCGCGACGGCCGGCGGCACGGCGGTGGCGACCGTGAACTCGACCGCGACCCTGGCCCACGTGATCGGCATCCTCGCCGTCGTCAACGTGATCATCGCCGTCGTCTGGTAGCCGCGCAACACAACCACACAGGCCGCACCCGAGGAGTTCGGGTGCGGCCTGTGTCGTTGTGCGGGAACGTGATCGGAGCCGATGCCGTGGTCCGTCCGTGGTGTCAGTCCCAGATGCCGACGCGTTCGAGGTGTGCGAGCAGCCGTTCGGCGCCGTCGGCGAAATGGGCACGGGTGATCCGGCCCGCCTCCTCCGCGTCCCCGGCCTCGAGCGCGGCTATCAGCTTCTCGTGGCTGGCGATCGCGCTCTCGCCCCACTGCGGGTCCGACGAGTACAGGTGGGTCGGGGTGTAGCGCAGCGCGCCCAGCAGGAACCAGGACAGCTTGTTCGCGTCGGCGAGACGGTTGAGCAGCCGGTGGAACCCGAACTCGAGGTTCTCGACCTGCGCGGCGTCGGCGTTCGCTACCGCCTTTGCCAGCCGGTCCTTCGCGTCGCGCATCTCCCCGAGCACCTGCGGTGTGACCGCGGGTGTGGCCCGGATCGCGAGCTGCTCGGCGATCTGGCCCTGCAGCCAGAACAGGTCGTGGATGTCCGCGCGACTCAGCGGCGCGACCACGTATCCGCGGTGCGGCACCAACTCGACCAGGCCCTCGCCGCGCAACGTCAGCAGCGCCTCGCGCACCGGCGTCACGCTGACCCCGAGTTCGGCGGCCGTCTCGTCGAGCCGGACGAAGTCGCCCGGGCGGACGCCGCCCGACATGATCAGTCCGCGGACGTGGGCGGCGACCTCGTCCGACAGCTGCGGCCGCCGGCTCAGTGTGCGGCCCCCCGGCGTCCGGCCCGCGGGCGTCCGGCCACCGGCCTTCCGGGACATGGTCATCGGGGCATCTCCTTCACGGCAGTTCAGCATAGGTGCTGCCCGCGCGGGGACGGGACCGTCCCCGCGCGGCGCGGCGGTCCTAGAGTCCGAAGGTCTTGCCGATGATGTCGCGTTGGATCTCGCTGGTGCCGCCGAAGATCGTCGAGACCAGGGTGGCACGCACGTGCTTCTCCATGTCGAACTCGGTGGCGTAGCCGTAGCCGCCCATCATCTGCATGCCCTCGAGTGCGACCCGCTTGGCCGTCTCGGTGGCCTTGAGCTTGGCCATCGAGGCCTCACGGGCCAGCATCTTGTCCGGGTTCGCGTCGGCCTCGCGGGCCACGTTGTAGACGAGCAGCTTGGTGCATTCGATCTCGGTGGCCAGGTCCGCGATCCGGTGCCGCAGCGCCTGGAACGAGCCGATCGGCCGGCCGAACTGCTTGCGCTGGGTGACGAACGCCAGGGTGTCCTCGAAGGCCCGTTCCGCGGTGCCGAGGATCATCGCGGACAGGATCAGCCGCTCGAAGTTCAGTCCGGTCATCAGCTGACGCCACCCGTTGCCGACCTCGCCGACCACCGCGTCCGCAGGCAGCACGCAGTCGGTGAAGTACAGGTCGTTGGTCTCCTTGTGGCCGCCCATCAGTTCGATGCCGCTGATCTTCAGGCCCGGCGTCGTCACGGGCACGTGGAACATCGTCATGCCCTCGTGCTTGTTCGCACCGCGGCTGGTGCGGGCGACGAGCAGGATGTTCTCCGAGATGTGCGCGTTCGAACACCACGTCTTCTGGCCGTTGATCACCCAGCCGTCGGCGGTCTTCTCCGCCTTGGTGCTCAGGTTGCCGACATCGGATCCCGCCTCCGGTTCGGACATCGAGATCGACTGCGACACACCACGAACGATGCCGCGCAGTACGGTTTCCCTCTGGTCCGCGGTGCCGAACTTGGCGTAGGCGCCGCCGGTGATCAGCGTCGGTCCGATCGCGCCGATCGGGGCCATCCCGCGCGCGGTCTCCTCGAGCAGGATGCACATGTCGACCATCGTCGCGTCGGATCCGCCGTACTCCTCGGGGATCGTCAGGCCCAGCCACCCGAGATCGGCCATCTTCGCGTAGATCGCTTGGCTGTGATTGTGCTTGCCGTGGTCGGTGAGCCGGTCGCGCTTCTCCCGGGTCCCGGCCTCGCGCTTGCAGAAGTCGGCGACGGCCTGGGCGAAGGCCCGCTGCTCGGTGGTGAATTCGACACTCATCAGGTGCTCTCCCGTCGGAGGTGGCGGCGGCCGCGGCCGGCCGTGTCAGGCGGACGCGTGGGGCCGGGTGTGATGCCGACAACAGTACTGCAAATCACATATATGTGATGTGATTCTGTTTGAACCGCCCGCGAGTTGGGCGAGGATCGACACCGGAGACCTTCCTGCAGCATCCGCCCGACCAGGCCGAGCCACGCACACCGACGGAGGAACGACCCATGCCCCAGCGGACCGACAAGACGCCGAGCGTGACCGAGGCGCCCGCACCCACCAGCGCAGCCACCTTCGCTTCCCTCGATCCGCGGACCGGTGCCGTGCTCGCCGAGTACCCGGTGCACGACGCGGAGCAGGTGGCGGCGGCGGTGGCGCGGGCGCGCGAGGCCGCCGTGTGGTGGGCCGATCTCGGCTTCGACGGCCGCAGGAAGTGGCTGCAGAAGTGGAAGACCGCGATCGCCGCGGACGTCCGGTCGCTGGCCGCGGTGATCGCCGCCGAGACCGGCAAGCCGTCCGACGACGCCCTGCTCGAGGTGATGCTCGCCGTCGAGCACCTGGACTGGGCGTCGAAGAACGCGGCCAAGGTGCTCGGCCGCCGGAAGGTCCCCTCGGGTCTGGTCAGCGCCAACCAGGAGTCGACGCTGCAGTACCAGCCGCTCGGCGTGGTGGGCGTGATCGGTCCGTGGAACTACCCGCTCTACACGCCGATGGGTTCGATCTCCTACGCGCTCGCGGCCGGCAACGCGATCGTGTTCAAGCCCAGTGAACTCACCCCGGGCGTCGCGACGTGGATCGCCGACAAGTGGAACGCGTTGGTACCGAATCAGCCTGTGCTGCAGGTGGTTACCGGTCTCGGTGCGACCGGGGCCGCGCTCGTCGAGGCGGGGGTCGACAAGGTCGCTTTCACGGGGTCGTCACCCACCGCGAAGAAGGTGATGGCGGCCTGCGCGAAGACGCTGACTCCGCTGGTCGCCGAGTGCGGCGGCAAGGACGCGATGCTCGTCGCCGCCGATGCCGACCTCGACGCCGCCGCCGAGTTCGCGGCGTTCGGCGGCATGGGCAACGCCGGCCAGACCTGTGCTGGTGTGGAACGGATCTTCGTCGCCGACCAGGTGTACGACGCCTTCGTCGACAAGCTCACCGAGCACGCGTCGCGGTTGCGTCCGGGCGGGGCGCCCGACGCCTCGTACGGTCCGATGACGCTCGAACGGCAGAACGACGTGGTGCGGGGGCACGTGGAGGACGCGCTGGACAAGGGTGCCCGCGCGGTGCTCGGGGGCCGGGAGTCGTTGCACGCCCCGTACATCGACCCGGTGATTCTCGGCGACGTCCCGGAGGACAGCACGGCGATGACCGAGGAGACCTTCGGCCCGATCGTCGCGGTGAACCGGATGCGCGACCTCGAGGACGGGGTCGAGAAGGCCAACCGGTCCAGCTACGGGCTCGGTGCGTCGATCTTCACGAAGAACAAGGCGCAGGCGGTCGCGGCTGCGGAGAAGCTGAACACCGGGATGGTGTCGATCAACTCGGTGCTCGGGTTCGCGGGTGTCCCCTCGCTGCCGTTCGGTGGGGTGGGCGAGTCCGGGTTCGGGCGCATCCACGGCGCGGACGGGCTGCGCGAGTTCAGCCGACCGAAGGCGGTGACCCGGCAGAAGTTCGCGGCGCCGCTGAACCTGCTGACGATGCAGCGCAGGGCCCGGGACATGAAGATCTCCGCGTGGATGTTGCGGACCCGGCACGGTCGGGGCTGATTCCGATGCTGTTGACGGACGGTGCCGGCGCCCCGCGCGGTCGGTTCGGGTGGCGCCGCCGGATCGAGTCCCTCGACCCGGTACGCGACCACCAGGAGATCCACCGCATCACCGCTGGATTCGAATTTCCCTGGGACTACACACGTTCTCTCGAGTTCGCGCTGTTCCGTACCTACTGTGTGCCGAGCATCTCGGCGTTGCTGGCGCGCACCGGGGAGTTCGAGCGCCGACCGCAGAAGCGGTACGACGACACCGCGCTGCTGATGGCCGAGCTCGTCGAGCACGGGTACGACTCGCCGCGCGGCAAGGAGTCGCTGCGGGTGGTCAACCGGATGCACGGCAAGTACGAGATCAGCAACGCCGACATGCTGTACGTGCTGACCACGTTCATCTACGAGCCGCTCGACTGGATCGAGCGGTACGGCTGGCGTCCGCTGCACCCGCACGAGCGGATCGCCGCCTTCCACTTCTACCGGGAGGTGGGGCTGCGCATGGGAATCCGTGACATTCCCACGGACTTCCAGGAGCTGTACCGCTTCAAGGCGGACTACGAGCGGAAGCATTTCCGGCACACCGACGAGGTGCACGCGATCGGCGTGTACACCCGCGACCTGTTCTGTTCGTGGTTCCCCGGTCCGGCACGGCCCGCGGTCCGGGTCGGTGTGCACGCGATGCTGGATCCGATGATGCTCTCCGCCTTCGGGTTCCGTCCCGCGCCGGGCTGGGTGCGCTCGGTCGCCGAGGCCGGGCTCGGGGTGCGGGCGCGCGCCCTGCGCTTGTTCCCGCCGAGGAGGCGGTCGAAGTCGACGCGGGATCCGCGCAACCGGACGTATCCGGGCTATCCGGTCGGATACCGTCCCGGCGATCTCGGCGCCGACCGCGACCGCGGGAGCACGCGGGGCTGACGGCCGGTGCTCGGGACCGACCTCAGGCCCGGTCGGTCCCGAGCACGGTCCGCATCAGCGCCCGCATCCGGCCGCGCGCCGCGGAGCCGGTGTCGAAGTGGATCAGCCGGCCGACGTCGAGGGTCTGGCCGATCGCGGCGTGCACCAGGAACCGGGCCTCGATCGCGGGGAGGTCCGGTCGCACGTCGGTCAGCAGGTGAACCCACTCCTCGACGTGCAGCCGTTGCATGTTGCGCAAATTGGTGCGCTCGCCCACGGGGAGGTTGCCGATCTCCGCGAAGTACACCGACACCACCTCGGGATGCGCGAACGAGAGGTCGATGTAGGCCGCGCACAGCCGGTGCAGGGCCTCCGCAGAGTTCGTCGACGCCGCCAGGGCCGCTTCGGTGGCCACCGCGAGGCGGTCGGCCGAGCGATAGAACACCGTCGCGAGCAGATCGGCCTTGCTCGGGAAATGGCGGTAGACGCTCGACGCGTTGATTCCGGCGGCGGCGCCGATCTCCTCGATGCTCGATTCGTGGTAGCCGCGGGCGTCGAAGATCTTCATCGCCTCGGCGAGCAGGACCTCGCGTTTCGACGTGACGGCAAGCCCGCCGCGGGCGGCATCGGGCATCGGTTCCTCGGCGGGCGGCGCGTCGGCCAGGTCGCACCGCAGCACCGCCCACGCCGTCGCCAGCAGCAGCGACTCGATCCGCCGAGCCGCCAGGGCACCACGGTGTGCGGTGATGCTGCCGATCACGCTCAGTGCCGACGTCGCCAGCATGGTCGCGTCGGCCTCAGACAGGTCGGGGCGCATCTGCCGGAGTGGGACGGCGAGGCCGGCGTTCAGGGCCGCGAAGTCGGCCCGCATCGTCGCCCGGTCCGCGGGCTCGAGGTAGCGGCCCTCCCAGCGGTACAGCCCGCCGGTCCGGCGATCGGCGACCGTCGTCGAGATCAGCGCCTGCAGCACCGCATCGAGGCGCTCGGGCGCGGGTGTGTCCGCGGCGTCGCCGGTGACCGCCGACTCCGCGGCCGTGCGCAACGCCCCGACCGTGCTCAGCGCCGCCTGGACGAAGAGCGCGTACTTGTTGGGAAAATGCCGATAGAGCGCCGGACCCGAGATGCCGACGGTCGCGGCGATGTCGTCGACGCCGACGGCGTGGTATCCGCGCTCGCTGAACGCCTGGGCGGCGACCAGCGCGATCTGGGCCTTGCGATTCTTCGGTCGTTTGCGGCGAGGTGCCGTACCCGGATCCGACCGGCCACGGGTCGACTGCGTCATCGTCGCCTCCTGACTTGCACTGCCGAATGGTACCGGTCGCGGGTCCGCCTCGTCGGCCGATGCGAGCTGCCCTTCACCGCACTCGACTCGCCGGATGTGCTCACCTTGCCCGCAATTCGACGGTCGCATAGTGGGTTTGATCTTGACAGCATCGATCCCATGGGTAAAAGTTAACCCGAATTCGCGATCCGTGAGGATCGTCACGTCGAGGGTGGTTGAGTCGCTCCTCGGCCGACTCGTGCGGGAGCGAAGGAAAAGGCATGACCGACAGCGTGATTCGGTGCACCGGCCGCGGGATGGTCGCGGGTGGCGGGCTCGGGTCGCGGTGGGGGCGGGCCGAGGGCGTCGGTGTGGTCCTCGGTCGGCCGGTGGCGGCAGGCGTGGGGGTGCGGCGTGGAGTGGGGGACTCGACACGGCGCCGGCCTGCCGCCGCCGGACCATGCCACGGTGATTCGTGTCCCGGGGCAACCGGATTCGGTCGATGCAGTGTCGTCCGGACGCTGTCGGGTGATCCGGCCGCAGTGGCGGCCGCAGGGAAGGGGTGAACTGACGTGGTGGCCATCCGCGGCACGGAGCCGGTCCGGGGCGTGCCGGTCGGCAGGACCCGGACCGGAGCCGAACGACTCGGGGCATTTCTCTGCCGCACCGCCTCGGCGGGGGCGGTGCGATGACGGCCGCGGCGGAACGGGTCGGGGGCCTGCTCGTCGGGTGCGCCGAGGGGGTCCTGCGCATCACGATCGCGCGTCCGGAGCGCATGAACGCGCTGGACCTGGACTCGATGCGCGTCCTCGGAGACCTGCTCGAGACCCGCGCCCGCGAGGAGGACGTGCGGGTGGTCGTGCTCGCCGGTGAGGGTGGATCCTTCTGTACCGGAGCGGATCTGGTGGCCGCATCCAGCGGGCCAGCGAGCGATCCCCGTGTGGTGATGGCCACCGCCAATCGGGTCGTCCGGTCGATCCTCACCCTGCCGGCCCCGGTGATCGCGCGGGTGGGCGGCGCCGCGGCCGGGGTGGGGGCGTCGATCGCGTTCGCCGCGGACCTGACCTATGCCGCGCCGACGGCCTGTTTCCTGCTCGCGTTCGTCAACATCGGGCTGATGCCGGACGGTGGGTCGAGCATGCTGGTGCCCGCCGCGGTCGGCCGGGCCCGCGCTGCCGAAATGGCGCTGCTGGGGGAGCGGCTCGGGGCCGCGGACGCACATGCCGCCGGGCTGATCACCCGGGTGGTGGCGGCCGACGACCTGGCCGCACACGTCGACACCGTTGCCGCGAAACTGGCGGCCGGCCCGAGGCGGGCGCTCGAGCTGACCAAGCGCTCGCTGACCGCCGCGACTCTCGCGCGGATCGAGGAGGCGTTCGACCGGGAGACCGAGGGGCAGGTCGAACTGCTCGGTTCCGCCGACTTCCGGGAGGGGGCCGCCGCCATGCTCGAGCGGCGGGCCCCGAACTTCGGGGGTCGATCCCGCGGGTGAGGGCGCACCGCGATTCGGACAATGCGAATTTCAGTTAACAAAACACTGCACGACCGCCGCCCGATTGCCATAATCGGCGGAATCGGAAAGGCGCCCAGCCGCGCCCCACAACTCCGTGACAGGGAAGGGCTTCATGACGATGTCACCCGATCTTCTCTCTCAGCCGCTACAGTCGCGCCGGAACCACTGGAACAACCAGGTCGCCACGCACGCGACGATGCGTCCGAACGAGGTGGCCCTGCGATTCCAAGGTGCGACCACCACCTGGGGCGACCTGCACCGCGGGTCGGAGTCGCTCGCCGACGCCCTGCACCGGCGTGGCGTCGGGTTCGGCGATCGCGTGCTGATCGTGATGCTCAACCGTCCGGAGTTCGTCGAGACGGTGCTCGCGATCAACGCGCTCGGCGCCATCGCGGTGCCGGTGAACTTCCGCCTCACGCCGCCCGAGATGGCGTACCTCGTCACCGACAGCGGTGCCACCGTGGTGGTCACCGACGTCCCCCTGGCTCCCCTGGTCGCCACTGTGCGACAGCAGGTTCCGGAGCTGGCGACCTGTGTCGTCGTCGGCGGGGAGGGCGGCGACGGTACCGAGGGGTACGCGGGACTTCTCTCCGAAGCCGGTGAGCCGCATCCCCCGGTCGACCTGCCGGAGGACCTTCCGGCGCTGATCATGTACACCTCCGGGACGACGGGCAGCCCGAAGGGCGCGGTCCTGTCCCACGCCAACATGCAGGCACAGGCCCAGACCTGTATCCGGGCACTGAGCATGAACACCCGCGGCGACGTCGGGTTCTGCGCCTCGCCGATGTTCCACATCGCGGCGCTGGGCAGCATGGCGCCGAGCCTGCAGCTCGGCATTCCCACCGTGATCCACCCGCTCGGCGCCTTCAACCCGACCGAGCTGCTCGACGTGTGGGAGGCGGAGCGGGTCACCAGCGCGTTCCTCGTCCCGGTCCAATGGCAGGCTGTGTGTGCGGAACCAACTGTGCGGCAGCGTGATCTGGCCTTGCGTGTGATCAGCTGGGGTGCGGCTCCGGCGTCGGACGTGGTGCTGCGCGCGATGGCGGACACGTTCCCGGACGCGCTCGACGTCGCGGTGTTCGGGCAGACCGAGATGTCGCCGATCACCTGCGTCCTCGACGGCGAGGACGCGTTGCGCAAACTCGGCTCGGTCGGAAAGGTCATCCCGACCGTCCAGGCCCGGATCGTCGACGACGAGATGAACGACGTCCCGGTCGGCGAGGTCGGCGAGATCGTCTACCGCGGCCCGACCATGATGGCGGGGTACTGGAACAAGCCGGCCGAGACCGCGGACGCGTTCGCCGGCGGCTGGTTCCACTCCGGCGACCTGGTGCGCCAGGACGACGAGGGGTTCGTCTACGTCGTCGACCGCAAGAAGGACATGATCATCTCCGGCGGCGAGAACATCTACTGCGCGGAGGTGGAGAACGCGCTGTTCGGTCACCCGAAGGTCCTCGAGGCCGCGGTCATCGGGCGGGCGGATGCGAAGTGGGGCGAGGTGCCGGTCGCAGTGGTCGCGCTTCGCGGCGAGGATCTCACTCTCGAGGAACTGTCCACCTATCTGGACGGCGTCCTCGCGCGGTACAAGCACCCGAAGGACATCGTGATCGTGGATGCATTGCCGCGCAACGCGAGCGGCAAGGTCGCCAAGCCGGAGCTCCGCAAGAGCCACGGATCGGCGACCCTGTCGGCGTAAGGCGGCTTCACCGCGGTGGTGTGGTCACGGAGGTCCCGCGATCCGTGTCCACACCACTGTGCGGCTCATGAGGGGGGAGTGGGGCGATGACGTACGAACTGCCGGTGGCCAAGGGCCCGGTGCGCGATGTCGCGAACCAGGGTGGCCACCTGATCGGCTTCGCGGTGCTCTCGATCGTCGGGCTGATCCGCGCGACACTCACGCGACGGCTGTCGCTGGGCGAGACGATCACCCAGACCCTGTTCATCGGACGGGTCAGCACCGGACCCTCACTGCTCCTGATGATTCCGATCGGCGTCTTCATCGCGGTGTCCGTCGGCGAGCTCGCGGGCCGCATCGGCGCGGGCGGCTACTCGGGGGCCGTCGTCGCGTTCATCATCGTGGGCCAGGCCGCGGCGCTGGTGTGCGCGCTGATGATGGCCGGAGTCGCCGGGTCCGCGATCTGCACCGACCTCGGGTCGCGGAAGATCCGTGAGGAGATCGACGCGCTCGAGGTGATGGGCATCGACGCCGTCGAGCGGCTCGTCGCCCCCCGGCTCGTCGCCGCCGTCGTGGTCTCGCTCGCGCTCTGCTCGATGGTGACCTTCGGCGGCGTGATGGCCTGCTACCTCTATCACATCTACGTGCAACACCTTCCGGCCGGAACGTTCATGGCCACCTTCAGCCAGTACGGCCGGTTGTCCGACTTCGTGATGGCCCTCGTGAAGGCCGCGGTCTTCGCGTTGACCTCCACCCTGGTCGCCACGTTCAAGGGGCTGCACAGCAAGGGCGGGCCGCGCGGCGTCGCGGACGCGGTGAACGAGGCGGTGGTGATCGCGTTCGCGCTCGTCTTCATCGTCAACACGGCGCTGTCCGCGCTGTACACCGTGATGGTGCCTGCAGTGGGGGCCTACTGATGGTCGGCATCGACGTCCGGTACCGGATGTACCGTGCGACCGCGCCCGTCCGGGCCGGGTACGACGGCCTGGTCGACGTCGGCAAACACGTCACCTTCTACGGCAAGGCGATCGCCTCGACACCGTTCGCCCTCGTCCGGTATCGCAAGCACGTCCTCGCCCAGATCAGCGAGGTCAGTTTCGGCACCAATTCGATCCTCGCCGGTGGGGGCACCATCGGCATCGTGTTCGCGATGTCGCTCGCAGCGGCGATGATGCTCGGCGTCGAAACCCAACGCGGACTCGAACTCGTCGGCATGACCACGATGTCGGGAATGCTCTCCGCGATCGCCAACACCCGCGAACTGGCACCGGTGGTCGTGGCGATCGCGTTGGCCGCCAAGGTCGGAACCGGATTCACCGCCCAGATCGGCGCGATGCGCATCTCCGACGAGATCGATGCGCTCGACGCGATGGCGATCCGGTCGATTCCGTTTCTCGCCGGCACCCGGGTGCTCGCCGCGATGGTGTGCGTCATCCCGATCTACATGATCGGACTGCTCGCCAGCTACCTGTCGACCCGGCTGGTCATCGTCGTCTGGGGCGGGGCCTCGGCGGGCACCTACGACTACTTCTTCCACCTCGCGCTCGCGCCCCGGGACCTGGTGTACTCGGCGTTCAAAGCCGTGGTGTTCGCGGTCGTCGTCGCGCTGGTGCACTGCTCGTACGGGTTTCACGCGTCCGGCGGCCCGTCCGGTGTCGGGCAGGCGGCCGGACGAGCCCTGCGCACCGCGATCCTCGCGATCGGTGTGCTCGACGTCCTCCTCACGTTCGCGCTGTGGGGTCTCGTTCCGCAGATCCCCGGACTGGGGATCTGACGTGGACCGATTCACGGGACGCTCCCGGGCCCGGCTCGCGCTGCGCGGGCTCGTCGCGGTTCTGGTCGGCGTGGTGGTCGCGGTCCTGATGGTGTTGCGGGGATCGGGCAACCTGCACCGCGACCCCGAGATCACGGTCGCGATCCCCGCCTCGGCCGGACTGATCACCGCGGAGGCACCGGTGCGCTACACCGGCGTGAACGTCGGCCGGATCGCCGGGATCGACTCGGGCGCCCAGTCGTCGGTGGTGAGCCTGCAGATCGCCGCGAACTCGATCGGGCAGATCCCGTCGACCGTGCAGGCGCGGGTCGTGCCGCGCACATTCTTCGGCGACATCTTCATCGACCTCGTCGACGACCCGGGCACCGCGCCCGACCCGGCACCGCTCGCGGACGGCGACACCATCACCGTGGACCAGGGGCCGGACGCCGTCGCGCTGTACGGGGTCTACACGAAGATGGTCGACCTGCTCGACCGCATGAAGCCGCAGCAGATGCAGACCGCGCTGACCGCACTCGGCCACGCACTCGACGGGCGCGGCGAGAAGATCGGACGCATCGTCGACCGGCTCGGGTCCGTGGCGCCGGCGTTGGCCCCGGCCGCCCAGCAGTTCCTCGACGCGACACCGGAGTTCACCACCGTCCTGTCCGCGCTCGACACCGCCGCCCCGGACGTCCTGGCCACCCTCACGGCCGCGACCTCGGTGTCGAACAACCTGGTCGCACACGACGGCGCGGTCGGGGCGATGTTCGGTGCGGCGGCCGGGTTCGCCTCCACCGCAGCGGGATTCCTCGGAGAGAACCGGCAGGCGATCACCACCGTCGTCGACGCGACCGGCACCGTGCTGGCGACCACGGCCGCCAACCCGGCCGGCCTGCGCGGCACCCTGTCCGGGGCGCAGGCGTTCGGCGACGCGGGCGCGCGGGTGTTCGCGACCGGCAAGTTCGACATCACCGCGGTTCCGACGTTCGAGGACCCGATGCCGTACACCGGCGTCGACTGCCCGCACTACGGCGACGAGTACGGGGCGCAGTGCAGCGGGACCCCCGATACGCGGGGCACCGCACGCCCCGGACCGCCCGTCGCACCGACCGCCGACACGGCGGCGGTCGTCGACGGCGCCCGGGAGGCGCCGGTGCTCGGGCTGCTCGAGTCCCAGCTGCGCGGGATCGCCGGACTGCCCGCAGCGGAACCGAACCCGGCGACCGTGATGATGCTCGGGCCGCTGGTGCGGGGAAGCGAGGTGACGATCCGATGACGATCGGCTGGGTACCGGTCGCCAAGGTGATCGGCTTCTGCGCCGCGGGGATCGCATCGGCGGTCCTCGTCGCGAACACCCTGCAGGTCCCGGTCCGCGGCGACACCGACCGCTACACGGTGGAGTTCACCGACGTCGAGGGCCTGACGGCGGGCAACTCCGTCATGATGGCGGGGGTCCGGGTCGGACGCGTCGACGACATCGCGTTCGCCGACGCCGGCGGGGGCACCAGCAAGGCCGTCGTCCGCATCGAGGTGCAGTCCGACCATTCCCTCAGTACCGACGTGACGGCCGCGGTCCGGTACGGGGACATGCTCGGCGCCCGCTACATCGCGCTGACCAACCCGCCCGGCACCGGCGTGCGGACGGTCGCGGTGGGCGGGCCGGAGGACGTCCTGAGCCCGGGCTCGACCATCCCGGTCGACCGCACCACGCCGCCGATCGACCTGACCGCACTGATGGACGGCTTCCGCCCGCTGTTCGACGCGCTGGCACCCGACCAGGTCAACGCCCTCACCCGTGGATTCGTCGAGACCTTCGGCGGCCAGGGCCGGACGGTGTCGACCCTGCTGACCCAGATCGGCGACCTGAGCACCGGGCTCGCCGACCGCCGGGGCGTGATCGAGCAGCTGATGGGCAACATGACCGCGCTGCTCGGCGCCGTCGACGCGCGCTCCCCCCAGCTCGAGCAGCTGCTCGCCGGCCTGAGCGGGCTCAGTTCGGCGATCGTCGGCAACAACGACCAGATCGTCGCGTTGCTCGGCGACGGCAACCGTGCGGTCGCCGATCTCGCACAGGCGATGGCCCGCTCCAGCGGGGCGTTCGGCTCCTCGCTCACCGACCTGACGTCGGTCACCGGCACCTGGGTCGAGAACACCGACGACTTCACCGCGTTCGTCGACCGGATGCCGGAGTTCGGGGCCGCGCTGAACCGGATCACCAGCTACGGCGGATTCGTCAACCTCTACCTGTGCAACATGATTCTGAAGGCGGGGGACATGGAAGCGAACATCTTCGGCTCCACCCACTCGCAGGTGTGCCAATGATGTTTCTGGTCAAGGTGATCGACGTCCTGGTCGGCATCACCGCGTTCCTGTTCAAAGGCGAGCGCCGGGGCAGCGGCACCCCGATGGCGCTGGGTGCGCTCGGCATCGTCGTGCTCGTCGGCGGGCTGGCCGTGGCGGTCGGCGCGCCGAAGGTGTGGTATCAGGTGCGGACGAGTCCCCATGTCGCCGAACTGGACAACGCCGGCGGCCTGTCCGCCGGCGACCCGGTGTACGTGGCCGGCGTGCCCGCCGGTCGCGTCGAGGGCATCGAGCTGGCCGGGGACCACGTGCGGGTCGACTTCCGGCTCGACAACCACCAGCCGCTCGGCAACCGGACCACCGCCACCGTCCGGCTCGAGACGGTGCTCGGCAAGCGCTACCTCGAGGTCGTGCCCGCCGGTGTGGACGACGGGGACACCGTCATCCCACTCGCCCGGACCACCGTCCCGTACAGCCTCGACGACGTCAGCCGGGACGCGACCGCGGCAGCGGGGGGAGTCGACCTGGATGCGATGAAGGCCATGCTCACCACCCTCTCGCAGGTGATGCCCGACGGCTCCGAGCAGATCGGGAAGGCGCTGACCGGGCTCAGTGGCGCCTCCGCCGCACTCGCGCGGAACGGGGAACAGGTCGACCAGCTGCTCGGGATGTCCCGCAGCCTGTCGGACCTGGTTGTCCGGCAGAGTGATTCGCTGGCCACGACCGCGAAGAACGCGCAGACCGTGGTGGCGGTCCTCGCCCTACGCAGGCAGGCGCTGACCGAGCTGGTCGACAACCTCGGGTCCGTCCTCGCGACACTGTCGACGACGATGACCGCGCACCAGGACGAGATCGGCCCGCTGGTCGAGAACCTGGTCGCCGTCACCGGCACACTG
Source organism: Rhodococcus olei (assembly GCF_039540555.1). NCBI lineage: Bacteria > Bacillati > Actinomycetota > Actinomycetes > Mycobacteriales > Nocardiaceae > Rhodococcus > Rhodococcus olei. The sequence continues at coordinate 26,348 of NZ_BAABFB010000009.1, forward strand.
AAGACCAACGCGGCCGCCATCGACCGGATCGTGCAGAGGTTGCCGCCCGCGTTGCGGGCCGCGACGGACTCCACCGGCAACGGCGCCTGGACGGACGTCAACGCGCCGTCCGCGATCATCCCGGACAACATGCTGTGTGCCCTCGGCGTCATGCAGGGGTGCAGATGAGCACCCCGCCGGTGCCGACCGTCGGCGACGGCGACGGTGATGCTCCGCGGCGCCGCCGGCCGCTCGTCGTGACCGCACTGGTGCTCGTCGCAGCGGTGTCGACCGCGGCGTGGTACGTGTTCGCCGGCACCGACCGGTCGACGACCGTGTACGCGAACTTCGCCTACGTCGGCGGCATCTACCCCGGCAGCAAGGTGACCGTGCTCGGGGTCCCGGTCGGCACCGTCACCGAGGTGGACCCCCAGGGCACCACCGTCCGGGTCACGATGACCATGCCCGACGACGTGGTGCTGCCGGCCGACGCGAGTGCCTACGTGCTGAACCCGTCGGTGATCAGCGACCGGCACATCGAACTGGGCCCCACCTACCGGGGCGGCCCCACGCTCGCCGACGGCGCGCAGATCCCGCCCGAACGCAGCCACGCCCCGATCGACTTCGACGGACTGATGGGGAGCCTGAGCGCGCTCACCGAGGCGGTCGGCGGCAACGGACAGGTCGGCGACCTGCTGACCAAGGCGGCCGACGGGTGGCGCGGTCGCGGCGAGCAGTTCAACGAGGCGGTCCGGAACCTCAGCGCCGCAACCGGAGTCGTCGGGGCGAGGGCCGAGGACATCGGTGCCCTCGTGACGAACCTCGACGGTCTGATGGCGGCCCTGGACGCCCGTCAGGTCAGTCTCGACGCGCTGGTGTCCGACCTCGGCGCGGTCGGCGACGAATGGGCCGCACGGGGCGTCGACCTCACCGGACCGCTGCAGGATCTGCGGGTCGTGCTCGATCAGGTGAACACCTTCATGAGCCGGCACGGCGACGAGGTCGGCACGGTCGCCGACAACGTGCGCGTGCTCGGCGACACGGTCGCCGCCAACCAGGCCGGCCTCGCGGAGTTCATGGACCTGGTGCCGCTGCTGATGCAGAACCTCTCGAACGGCATCGACGACACGAACCGCGGCCGGATCCGGCTGAACGTTTCGACCGCGCTGACCCAGTTCGCGGCCCTGAAACCGCTGTGCGAGAAGTACCCGCTGCCGCTGTGCACCGGTGCCGGCCTGACCAATCCGATCTCGTTCCCGATCAGCGCCTCCGACCCGCTCGGCATCGTGTCCGCGCTCGGCGGTGCCCGGCAGCCCGAGGGGAACTGATGCGACACAGGACGATTCGGCTGGTCGCGGTCGCCGCCTGCGCGCTCGCGCTCACGGGGTGCGGGGTCGGCATGCAGGACCTGCCGCTCGGGCGCACCGCGGACGGCCCGGCCTACACGGTGACCCTCCAGTTGGCCACCGCCGAGGGTCTGCTGCCGGGCGCCGACGTGCGCACCGGCCAGCGGGTGATCGGCCGGGTCCGATCGCTCGCCACCGACACGATCGGGGCGACCGCCCGCCTGAGCCTGGAACAGCAGACCGAACTGCCCGCCGACGTGCTCGCCTCGGTGGAACTGCCGTCGGCGCTGGGCAACCCGTTCATCCGGCTCACCCCGCCGCCGGACCCGTCGGCGCGGCCGCTCCGGGACGGGGACGTGATCGTCGAGTCCGCCACGACGATCGGACCGCAGGTCGAGAGCGCGCTGGCCACTGTCGGCACGATCGTCACCGGCAGCGGGCTCGGCCAGCTGCAGACCGTCGTCGAGGAACTCGACGCCGCGTTCGCGGGTCGCTCCGGCGAGGTCCGCGGCCTGATGGACACGATGAACACCCTGATGGCCACCGCGAACGCGAATCGAGGGGAGTTCGACGCGGCGATCGACACGGCGACCCGGATCAGCGGTCGGCTGACCGCGCAGCAGTCCGTCGTCGACGGATATCTCGACGCGATGCCCGCCGCGGTTCGGGTGCTCGGCGCGCAGCGCGACAGCATCGCGTCGCTGCTGCGCTCGACCACACAGCTCGCGGAAACCGCCGACGCGGTCGCAGGCGGCGGACCCGACGGCCTGGGCGGCATGATCTCCGACGCCTCGACCGTGGTCGCGACGCTCGCGTCCTTCAACTCCGAGATCGGGGGGACCCTCGACTCGATGAACACCTTCATGGGCAACTTCATCCGTTCCGTCCACGGCGACTACCTGAACTTCGACGGTGCCCTCGACGTCCCGGCGAGCATCCGGAAACTGCTCACCGGCGGCCCGCTCCCGGGCGGGGCGGCGTCGACGCCGGTGGCAGGCACCGCGGGCGACCTGGCGGCACTGCTGCGGGGAGGACACCGATGAGACGACTCGTGCTGGTCCAGCTGATCCTGTTCGGCCTCGTGTCCGTGGTCGTGATCCCGTTCGGTGTCGACTACGTGATCGGTCCGCAGGCGTTCGGCACGCCCGTCCGGGTGTACTCGGTGATGACCGACGCCCGGGGACTCACCGCCGGGACCGCCGTCACCTACCGCGGCGTCGCCGTCGGCAAGGTCGCCGGCGTCCGGCTCGATCCCGACGTCCACGGCGCCCGCGTGGACTACGAGCTCGACCCCGGCACCCGGATCCCGGTGGACAGTGTTGCCAAGGTCGGGATGGGCACCGCCGCCGGTATCCAGAACGTCGACATCTATCCGAACACCTCCAGCGGGCCCTACCTGCGGGACGGCGATCAACTCGCCGCACCGGACGCCGAGCAGCCGGTGCAGATGGGGGAACTGATGACCCAGGCGTCGCACCTGATGTCGGGCATCGACCCCCAGGCGGTCAGCGACCTGGGCACCGAACTCGGCGCGTCGTTCGACGGCCTCGGCCCGGCGATGGCCGGCCTGATCGACCAGGGCGACACGCTCACCGCGACCCTCGACGAGCAGGCGCCCGCGCTGACGTCGCTGCTCGGGCGGACCGCCCGCCTCGTCACGACGATGGCCAGACAGTCGGGTGCGTTCGTCCGTGGGATGGGCGCCGCCCGCAACTTCACCGAGCAGCTCGACAGCAACGCACCCGTGCTCGTGTACCTCGCCGACACCTCACCGGCGGCCCTCGGCCGCGCGCAGGACCTGTTCGACCGCTACCACGACACGTTCGGCGCGGTCCTCGCCAACCTCGTGACGGTGGTCCCGATCGTCGCCGACCGGGACGCGTCGCTGAGCGCCGGGCTCGTGGACATCCCGCGCGGCCTCGGCAAGCTCGAGTCGATCGTCACCGGTGACCGCGCGAACTTCACCCTGGTCGCGACGCAGGGGCAGGTGTGCAACTACGACACCTTGCGCCGGGCGGTCGGTGACGAGAGCCCCACCCAGCCGAATCTGACCTATTACTGCCCGCCGGGCAAGAACATCGCGCAGCGTGGTTCCCGCAACGCGCCCCGGCCCAACGACCTGGGCCTGCAGAACGCCACCACGCCGGGAACCCCGATCGGTCCGCCGGTCGTGGCGGACCCGATCCTGATCCCGACCGGCGCGCAGGCACTGGACCAGTGGACGAAGCTCCTGGAGGATCTCGATGGCCCACGATGACACCCCGGCGCCCGCGGGCACCGGCACGCGGACCCGCACCGCCGAGGACGCGACCCCCGAGGCGGTGGGCGCGCCGGAACCCGAGCCGCGGACCGGCGGCGGACTCCGCGCCCGAGTGCGGTGTCCCCGGGTGCTGCCGGCCCTGCTTCTCGTGCTCGCCCTGTTGGCCGCGTCCGTGACACTGCTCCTGCAGGTGCTCCACGACCGGGAGACCGACCGGTTGCGCACCGAGGCGACGGACACCGCCCGGGACTACGCGGTCGCGCTGTCGTCGTTCGACTACGAGAGCCTGGACGCGAACCGGGACGTGATCGCCGCCCGGTCGACCCCCGAGTTCGCGGGCAAGTACAACCAGATGGTCGACGCACTCCGTCAGATCGTCACCGACGGCAAGGGAAAGGCCACCGCCACGGTCGAGCACGTGGGCGTCGAGTCCCTCGACACGGGCCGCGCGGTCGTGCTGGTGTTCGCCGACCAGCAGGCGACCAACGCGGTCTCACCGCAGGGCAACACGCAGAAGTACCGGATGGTCGTCAGCCTGGTTCGGGACGGTGACCGCTGGCTGGTCGACGACGTCGACACCAGGTAGAGACCGGGTTGCGGCGGTCCCATGGGCCGTCGCGAGACCTCGCCGTGATCGGGGCACCGTGTCGGTGTCCTGGTGGAGGATTCGAGCCGAACACGGCGAATTGCCCGGTACGCGGGGCGGGGGACGGCGGCACCAGGGCAATGCGGGGGATTCATCCTGGCATGTGGGAGGATCACGGGCGGCTTTCGCTCGGGAGCGGACGCCGAGTGTCATCGTCTCGTATCGGGGGGAAGTAGCTGTGAGGAGTTCTCGGAACCAGCCGAGATCCGGTTGTTACCGGACGGTCGTTATACGTAACGGGGTGCCGAGCCGACCCGATATGGTGATTGGCCGAGGCCGACAACTCGTCGGCCGGAACACCGGAAGGAGACTCGGCGAGGTGGTTGAACTACACGACGTTCCTCCGGGTCCGGGACGTTCCTCCGGCTGGGTGACTTCGGGGCGGGCGAATTCGACGTGACCGGGTGAGGGGCCGCGGGGCCGCCGCCATCCGACCCACGTGAACAGGGGCGACACGGCGGTTTGCGGTCAGTCTCGATCAGAGGGGACAATGACCGGCTTCGTGTGACTTTTCCCCTGTCCCACAGGTGAGACGTTCGATGTGTGCGAGCCTGAGCGGTCTGTGCACGTGGTGGACGAAGGTCGGTGGGGCGGACCACGCGGAAGCAGAGAAGAACAGACGCAGGTCGGTGCGTTCGAGAACGGAGTAACTCTTTTGGTGTCGGGAGATGCAGCTGGAGCCAACGGTCATGTTCCTGAAGGAGCATTCCCGTTGTCGGTCGCACAGCGCGGCATCTGGTTCGCCCAGCACGCAGTGAGTGACGTTCCTCTCACGATCGCCCAGTACATCGAGCTTCGCGGGGACGTGGACCTCGACCTCTTGAGCGCCGCGAGCATTCAGACCGGGCGCGAGTTCGGGTCGGGATTTCTGCGCCTCATCGAGGCGGACGGCACGCCGTACCAGTTCGTGGACATGGACATGGACGACGCGGTCGGCTACGTCGACTTCCGCGACGAGACCGAGCCGATGGCCGCGGCCCAGGCCTGGATGCGCCGTCAGTACAGCGCCCCGGTCGACCTCCTGTCCGACCGGTTGGTCGTCGTCGACCTGCTGCACGTCGGCGAGGACCACTACCTCTGGTTCTGTCGTATCCATCACATCGCGCTGGACGGCTTCGGCGCGATGGCGCTGATCTCCCGGATCGCGGAGATCTACTCCGCCCTCGTCGAGGGACAGGAACCTCCCGCCGGCCGGGCGGAGTCGCTGGAGAAGATCGTCGAGGACGAGGCGGCCTATCGGGAGTCGGTCCGGTTCGCGAAGGACCGCGAGTACTGGGCGGAGCGCACGGTCGATCTTCCCGACGCGCCGAGTCTTGCCGGACGGGCCGCGAACATCGGCCTGCACGCCCACGTCGCGTCCGACGCGCTGCCCGACCTCGCGGCCGAGCTGCTCGCCGCGGCCGAGGCGGCCGCCAGCGGAAGCACCGCCCCGACCGCGGTCGCTGCGTTCGCCGCGTATCTCGCGCGGATGACCGACACCGAAGACGTGGTGCTGAGCCTGCCGGTGTCCGCGCGCACCACCGCGACCCTGCGTCGCTCCGGCGGCATGATGTCGAACATCGTGCCGCTGCGGCTCGCGGTGCCCGAGGGGACCACGGTTGCGGATCTGGTGCAGAGCGCCCGGCTGGAACTGACCGGCGCACTGCGTCGGCAGCGGTACCGCCACGAGGACATTCGCCGCGAGGCCGGTGGGGCGCAGGATCGTCGCGGGTTCTTCGGCCCGTCGATCAACATCATGCTCTTCCACAACGAGATCAAGCTCGGCTCGGTCGTCGGCCGCCAGAACGTGCTCACGACGGGGCCGATCGACGACCTGTCGCTGAACATCTACCAGGGTGTCGGCGGATCGCGGATCCACTTCGACTTCGAGGGAAACCCGAACCTCTACACCGCGGACGAACTGACCGGGCATCACCGCCGGTTCCTCGACTTCTTCGAGCGGTTCCTCGCCGCGGACGAGGACGCCCCGATCTCGGGCATTCCGGTGATGAGTGACGCCGAGCAGTCCCAGGTCGTCGCCGGCTGGAACGGGCCGGAGGTCGCCGTCCCGGCACTGACGGTCGTCGATCTGTTCCGGGATCAGGTCGAGCGCACGCCCGACGCGACGGCGGTCGTGTTCGGGGACCAGAAGCTGACGTACGCGCAGTTCCAGGCGCGCGTCAACCGGCTCGCGCGTGTCCTGATCGCTCGCGGTGTCGGACCGGAGTCGAAGGTTGCGCTGTCGATCCGCCGGTCCGTGGACTCGCTGGTCGCGATCTACGCGGTCCTCGCGGCCGGGGGTGCGTATGTCCCGATCGACCCCGACCACCCGGACGAGCGCACCGCCCTCGTGCTCGACAGCGCGCGGCCGCTGTGCATGCTGACCGTCGCGCGGGACCGGGTGCGGTTGCCGGGCAACGTCCCGGTCGTCGAGATCGACCGCGTCGACCTCGCGGGGATCTCGGACGCGCCCGTCACCGATGCCGACCGCACCGCCCCGCTGCACCCGGCGCACCTCGCGTACGTGATCTACACCTCGGGGTCGACCGGCCGCCCGAAGGGCGTCGCGATCAGCCATGCGTCGGCGCTCAACCAGATCCTGTGGGTGCGGGACACCTACCGTCTCGGGCCGCAGGACGCGATCCTGCAGAAGACGCCGGTCACCTTCGACGTGTCGGTGTGGGAGCTGTTCTCCCCGCTCGTCAGCGGCGCGCGGATCGTGATCGCCGAACCCGACGGGCACCTGGACCCCGGCTACCTCGCCGACGTCATCGAGCGGGAACAGGTCACCGCCACCTCCTTCGTCCCGTCGATGCTCTCGCTGTTCACGGCCGAGGCGGGCCGGGACCGGATCGCCGGGCTCCGGCTCGTCCTCGTCGCCGGCGAGGCGTTCCCGCCCGCGGTCGCGGAGGCGTTCCGCGCGGTGTGTGACGCCGAACTGCACAACCTCTACGGTCCGACTGAGTTCACCGTCCACGCCAGTGCCGGCGAGGTCGCGCAGGAGCTGGGTTCGACCGTGTCGATCGGGCGTCCGGTGTGGAACACCGAGGCCTACGTCCTCGACCACCACCTGCGACCGGTGCCGGTCGGATCGGCAGGCGAGCTCTATCTCGCCGGTGCGCAGACCGCCCGTGGCTACGACGGTCGCCCGGATCTGTCCGCCGCCCGGTTCGTGACCAACCCGTTCGCCGCGGACGGGTCCCGGATGTACCGCACCGGCGACCTGGTCCGGTGGGGAATCGACGGTTCTCTCGAGTACCTGGGGCGCACCGACTTCCAGGTCAAGGTGCGCGGCCTGCGGATCGAACTCGGCGAGATCGAGGCGGCGATGGGGTCGCACCCGTCGATCGCCCTCTCGGTCGCGGTCGTGTGCGACAGCCCGCTCGGGCAGCGTCTGGTCGGCTACGTCGTGCCTGCGCCCGGCCACGACGTGGACCCGGCGTCGATCACCGAGCACGTCGCCTCGGTGCTGCCGAGCTACATGGTGCCGGACCTGATCGTGCCGTTGGCCGAGATGCCGGTCGGGGCTTCGGGCAAGATCGATCGAAAAGCGTTGCCGGAACCGGAGTTCGGTCAGTCGGAGGGCGAGTTCGTCGCGCCGCGCACGCCGATGGAGGAGGCGCTCGCCGCCCTGGTCGCCGAGGTGCTGGGCCGGGACCGGATCAGCGTCGGCGAATCGTTCTTCGCGCTCGGTGGCGACAGCATCGTGTCGATCCAGCTGGCCGCGCGGGCGAAGGAGCGGGGTCTCCACTTCACCGCCCGCGACGTGTTCGAGCACAAGACCATCGCCTCGTTGGCCGAGGTCATCGTCCCGATTGCCGACGTGACGCAGCCGGCCACCCTCGACGAACTCCCGGGCGCCGGCGTCGGGTCGCTGCCGCTCGCCCCGGTCGTGCACTGGATGACCGAGCTGGGACCGGACTTCCACCGGTTCTCGCAGTCGGTGCTGCTCACCCTGCCCACCGACGTGGACAGGTCCGGCCTCGTCCGCACGATCGGCGCGGTCCTGGACCGGCACGACATGCTGCGGTCGTCGCTGCGCCGGGACCCGGAGTCGGGCTGGAAGATGACGGTCGCCGCGCCGGGGACCGTCGACGTCGACAGCCTGATCGAGACGGTCGAGTGCACCGACGCGCCGGGCAGCGACGCGATGGCGGCGACGGTGGCCGCCGCGGCAGAGCGCGCGGCCGACGCCCTCGACCCCGCGTCGGGTGCCGTCGTGCGGTTCGTGTGGCTGACCACGGCCGACCCCGCCGTCCGCGACCGCCTGCTCGTGGTCGCGCACCACATCGCCGTCGACGGCGTGTCGTGGCGGATCCTGGTGCCGGACTTCACGGTTGCCTGGTCCCAGGTCAGGCTCGGTCAGGCCCCCGAGCTGGCGCCGACGGGAACCTCGATGCGGCGCTGGGCGCACGGCCTCGTCAAGGCCGCCGGCAGCGCGGCCGTACATGGCGAACTGGACTTCTGGACGAGCACCCTCGCCGGCGCCGACCCCGACCTCGGCAGCCGGGTGTTGACCGACGCGGACACCGTCGCGACCACCGAACAGGCGCGGTTCGAGCTGTCACCCGAGACCACCCACGCACTGCTCACCGCCGTGCCCGCCGCGTTCCACGGCGGCGTCAACGACGGCCTGCTCGCCGCACTGGCCGTCGCGGTCGCCGCGTGGCGGCGTGGCCGCGGGGTGGACGAGCGTTCGGTCCTGATCAACGTCGAGGGTCACGGGCGCGAGGAGTCCCTGCAGCCGGGGGCGGACCTCGGGCGCACGGTCGGCTGGTTCACCAGCATGTACCCGGTCCGGCTCGACACCGCCGCCGTCGACCTCGACGACGCGCTGTCCGGCGGACGCGCCGCCGACGCCGCGGTCAAGACGGTCAAGGAGCAGTTGGCGGCCGTCCCGGAGCGCGGCGTGGGGTACGGCCTGCTGCGTCACCTGAACCCGGCGACCGCCCGGCAGCTCGCTGCGCTCGCGACCCCGCAGATCAGCTTCAACTACCTCGGGCGGGTCGCCGCGACCGACGTCCCGGCCGAGCACCGGGACATCGCGTGGGTTCCGGACACCGACACCTACGGATTCACCGGCAGCCGGGACGCGGGACTGCGCGCGGCGTTCGTCCTGGACGTCAACGCGGTGGTCGCGGACGGCGACGGCGGGCCGCGGCTCTCCGCCACGATCGACTACCCGGCGGGACTGCTCGACGCGGCCGACGTCGACGGGTTCACCGGGCTGTGGGCGCGGGCGCTCGAGGCGGTCGCGGCGCGCGCCGTCACACCCGGCGCCGGCGGCCTCACGCCGTCCGACCTCGGCCTGGTGCAGCTGTCCCAGTCCCGGATCGAGGCATTCGAGTCCCGCTTCGGCGCGGTGTCCGACGTGTGGCCGCTGTCCCCGCTGCAGTCGGGTCTGCTGTTCCACGCGGCCCTGGCGGACGGCGCCGCGGACGTCTACACCACCCAGCTCGTGCTCGACCTCGGCGGTGTCGTCGACACCGAACGACTGCGCCGCGCCGCGTGCGCACTGGTGGCTCGGCACCCCAACCTCAGGACCGCATTCGTGCACGACGATCTCGGCGTGGGCGTCCAGGTCGTCGTCGCCGACGTCGAAGTGCCGTGGCGCGAGGTCGACGTCGCCGGCCTGCCCGAAGCCGAACGCGACGCCGAGGTCGAGCGGCTGATCGCGGCGCAGCGCACGGACCACTTCGAGATGGCCGCGCCGCCGCTGATCAGGTTCCTGCTGCTGCGGCGGCCCGAGGGCCGGTTCAGCCTGGTCATCACCAACCACCACATCCTCCTCGACGGCTGGTCGCTGCCGCTGTTGATCCAGGATCTGCTGACGCTGTACGCCACCCAGGACGGCGTCGAGCCGCCGCGGTTCCGGCCCTACCGGGACTACCTGGCCTGGCTGGCCGAGCAGAACCTGCGGGTGTCCGCCGACGCCTGGACGGAGGCCCTCGCCGGGATCGAGCAGCCGACGCTGCTGGTGCCGGCGGCCGCCGACGAACACGTCACGACCACGGCACCGGCCGAGCTCACCGTCAACCTGTCCGACGACCTGCTCGACCGGATGACCGAGCGGGCCCGCGAGCTCGGCGTCACGATGAACACGCTGGTCCAGGCCGCGTGGGGTGTGGTCCTGGCCCGGCTGACCGGGCACGACGACGTCGTCTTCGGCACCACGGTCTCGGGTCGGCCGCCGCAGGTGCGGGGCGTCGAGTCGATGCTCGGCCTGTTCATCAACACGCTCCCGGTCCGGGTCCGCCTCGAACGTGACGACCGGATCGAGACGCTGCTGCAGCGGATCCAGGCCGAGCAGGCCCGGATGCTCGACCATCACCACCTCGGGCTGACCGAGATCCAGCAGGCCGCCGGTGTCGGCGTCCTGTTCGACACCCTGATGGTCTTCGAGTCGTACCCGCTCGACCGGGAGGCGCTGGCCACGTTCGGTGACCAGGCCGGCCTGCGGGTCCAGGACGTCACCTCGCACGACGCGACGCACTACCCGCTCGCGATCGTCGCGATGACGGATCCGGCGTTGCACCTGACCGCGAAGTTCCTGCCCGATGTGATCGGGCGGGACGAGGTCGCGGAGATCATGGCGCGGATCGTGCGTGTCCTGACCGCGATCGCGACCGATCCGGCCGGGTCGGTGCACGACATCGACATCCTCGGCGAGGACGAGCGTGCGCGGCTGCAGGGCGTCCGCGGTGAGGATGCGCTGCCGACGCGCACGCTGCCGGAGATCCTCGGCGCCGCGGCCGTCGCGAATCCGGCCGGCGTTGCGGTCGTCGCAGACGGGAGCGCGCTCACCTACGCCGAACTCGACGAGCGTTCCAACCGGCTGGCGCGGGTGCTGCTCGCGCGTGGCCTCGGGCCGGAGTCGGCGGTCGCGCTGGCGTTGACGCGGTCGATCCACTCGGTCGTCGCGACCTGGGCGATCGCCAAGACCGGCGCGGCATTCGTCCCGGTCGATCCGCGCTACCCGGCCGAACGAGTCGCACTGATGATCACCGACTCGGGCGCCACGGTGGGGCTGACGACCGGTGCTCGCCGCGCCGGCCTCCCGGACACCGTCGACTGGCTGACCCTCGACGACGAGGCGACCGTCACCGAGGTGGCCGGGGCATCGGCGGCCGCGGTCACCGACGCCGACCGGCACCGGCCGGTGTCGGCCTCGAACGTCGCGTACGTGATCTACACCTCGGGTACCACCGGGCTGCCGAAGGGCGTCGAGGTCACCCACAGCGGCCTGGCGAATCTCTCCGAGTACCAGCGGCAGAACTACGCGGTCACCCCGTCGTCGCGGGTGCTGCACTTCGCGTCGCCGAGCTTCGACGCGTCGGTGCTCGAACTCCTCCTCGCATTCGGAGCGGCGGCGACGATGGTGGTCGCCCCGGCGGAGAACTACGGCGGCGAGGAACTCCACACGTTCCTGGCCGAGCACCGGGTTACCCACGCCTTCATCACGCCGGCCGCGCTGGCCACGGTCGACCCCACCGGGCTCGACGCGCTGGAGGTCGTGGTCGTCGGCGGTGAGGCCTGCGCACCCGAACTCGTCGAGCGGTGGGCCCCCGGGCGCCGGATGTTCAACGGATACGGTCCCACCGAGACGACCGTGATGAGCAACATCAGCAGCCCGATGACGCCGGGCCGGCCGATCGACATCGGTGGTCCGATCCGTGGCGAGACCGGCTACGTGCTCGACGCCGGCCTGCGACCGGTGCCGGTCGGTGTCAGCGGCGAGCTGTACATCGCCGGATCGGGCCTCGCCCGCGGCTACCACGACCGACGGTCGCTGACGGCCGAGCGCTTCGTCGCCAACCCCTTCGGGGCCCCCGGCGACCGGATGTACCGCACCGGCGACATCGTGCGGTGGGCGCCGGACGCCGACCGTCCGGGCCGGCTCGTCGTCGAGTACGTCGGTCGTAGCGACTTCCAGGTGAAGGTGCGTGGCTTCCGCATCGAGCTGGGTGAGATCGACGCGGTGCTCACCCGGCACCGCGGCATCGAGTTCGCCGCGACGATCGGTGCCACCGCGCCGTCGGGCGCGACCGTGCTGGTCAGCTACGTCCTCGCCGGGACGGGCGCCGACCTCGACCACGACGAGGTCGGCGAGTTCGTCGGCGAGCACCTGCCTGCGCACATGGTGCCCTCCTCGATCATCGAGCTGGACAGCATCCCGCTGACGACGGTCGGCAAGCTCGACCGCCGGGCGCTGCCCGCGCCGGTGTTCGGTTCGGATCTCGAGGCGTACGTCGCCCCGGCCACGCCGGCGGAGGCCGCCGTCGTGTCGGTGCTCGCCGAGGTGTTGGGGCTCGACCGGGTCTCGACGACCGACTCGTTCTTCGACCTGGGCGGCAACTCGTTGTCCGCGACGAAGGTCGTCGCCCGCGTGAACGCGACGATGGGCGCCGCGATCGGGGTCCGGGACGTGTTCGAGGCACCGACCGCGGTGGAGCTGGCCGTCCGTGCGGCGGGCGCCGCCGGTCAGGCACCGGCGGTGCCGCTGGTCGCCGGCGAGCGACCGGAGCGGGTGCCGCTGTCGCTGGCCCAGCAGCGGATGTGGCTGATGAACCGGCTCGACCCGACGTCGCCGGTGTACAACATCGCGATCGCGGTGCGCATGCAGGGCCGGCTGGACCTCGCGGCACTGGAGGCCGCGGTCTCCGACGTGCTGGCCCGGCACGAGTCCGTGCGCACCGTGTACCCGGCGCACGAGGGGGTGCCGCACCAGGTGGTGCTGCCCGCGTCCGAGGTGACCGTCGACCTGCACCCGGTTCCGGTCGCACCGGACGCGGTCACCGCGTCGGTGATCGAGTTCGCCTCGGAGGGATTCGACGTCACCACCACCGCTCCGCTGCGTACCCGGCTGCTGCGGGTCGCCGACGACGACTTCGTCCTCGCCCTGGTCGTGCACCACATCAGTGCGGACGGATCGTCGATGGCCCCGCTGGCGCGGGACGTGATGCTCGCGTACGCCGCGCGCACCGCAGGTCAGGCACCGGCCTGGCAGCCGCTGGCGGTGCAGTACGCGGACTACGCGCTCTGGCAGCGCGCGGTGCTCGGGTCCGAGGACGATCCGGACTCGCTGGCCGTCCGCCAGCTCGACTTCTGGGAGCGGGCGCTGGCCCGCATGCCCGCGGTGATCGAGCTGCCGGTCGACCGTCCCCGGCCGCCTCACCAGTCGATGCGGGGCGGCAAGGTCGACTTCACGATCGACCCCGAGCTGCTCACCGCGCTGCAGGCGACCGCACGTCGCGCCGACGCCACCCTGTTCATGGTGCTGCACTGCGCGTTGGCGGCGCTGCTCGCGCGGCTCACCGGCAGTGCGGACATCGCGATCGCCACCCCGGTGGCGGGTCGGGGCCGGGCCGAACTCGACGATCTCGTCGGCATGTTCGTCAACACGCTCGTGTTGCGGACGGAGATCGACGGCTCACGCGGCTTCGCGGACGCCCTGGCGCGGGCGAAGAAGGCCGACCTCGAGGCGTTCGCCCACGCGGACGTCCCGTTCGACAGCGTCGTGGAGCGGCTGAACCCGGTCCGGTCGTCGGCCTACTCTCCGCTCGCACAGGTGATGCTCTCGTTCGAGAACCTGCGCCGGCCGAAGCTGGAACTGCCCGAGCTCACCGCCACCGAGTACGACGGCGGCCTGGTCCTGGCGAAGATGGACCTGCAGCTGACGTTGCAGGAGATCCTCGACGAGACCGGTGCCGTGACCAGCCTGGACGCGTCGTTCGTCTACGCCGCGGACCTGTTCGACGAGGAGACGGTGGCGCAGTTCGCGGACCGGTTCCTGTTCCTGCTGCAGGCGGTCACCGACGACAGCCGGATGGCGGTCGGCGACATCGACGTCTGGGACGCGCCACGCGTCGTCGAGCGCGCGGCGGCCGCGCCCACCGTCGACGACCTGCCCAGGCTGGTCGCCGAGGTGGCGGAGTTCGCGTCCGCGGAGATCGCACTCGAGCACGACGGCACCCGCGTCACGTACGGCCAGATGGACGAGCGGCTGAAGCTGCTGACCGCATCGCTGGCGGATCGTGACATGGCCGTCGAGGTGATCGTCACCACGGCCCTGACCAGCCTGGTGCCGACCATCCTGCTCGGGGCCGGCGGGAGCGGGGCGGGTGACGGGTTCACCGACATCGTCGACGGCTTGGTGGTGAACAGCCACACACGCGTCGAGGCGTACCGGGCCGAACAGATCCGCGTGGTCTCCGGGGGTTGATGCCGTGCACGGTGGGTGCTGACCGGTCGGTCACGTATGAGCTGACCGGTCGGTCACGTATCTTGGACTGCGGTCGCGGGCGGCTCGGTGCTGCCCGCGTGCTGCTGCCTGTGCCTGCCAGACCTGCCGTGCGGCGTCGCGTGACTCGCGTGTCACCCAAGCGGCAGTACGTAAACGAATAGTTGATGTTCGAAAGCTCGGAGGACCTGTTGTCTGCTGCGGATCTGACCCGTTCGATCTCCGCTCTCGCCGCGGATCGTCCGGACGCGGTGGTCGTGTCCGTCGACGGACTGTCGGTCACCTACGCGGAGCTCGAGCAGCGGATGCAGGTCCTGGCGGGGGCGCTCGCCGAGCGGGGCATGGACGACGAGGCGATCGTGTCGGTGGTGCTGACCGGTCTGGTCCCGACGATCGTCGCGGCCGAGGGCGGCATCGGCGCCGTGCTCGACCGGATCCGTGACGACGCGCGCTCCGGTGGCGTCGAGGCCGCCGCGGACGGTCCGGGGCCGGACGGATGGCCGCTCGCGTCCGCGACGACCCTCTGGCAGGAATGGGTGCAGCAGGACCCCGACGCGGTGGCCGTCGCAGCGGGCGGAGTCGAGACCGGCCGCGGCGACCTGAACCGGCGCGCGAACCGGCTGGCCCGCGAGCTGGCCGCCGGGGGAGTCGGGCCCGGCGACGTGGTCGCGCTCGTCGTCCCGCGATCGCTGGACTGGGTCGTCGGCATGCTCGCGGCCTGGAAGGTCGGGGCCGCGTACTCGCCGCTGGACCGGGACTGGCCGGTCGAGCGCATCGCCGGGCTGCTCGCCGCGAGCGGGGCCCGTGCGGTGGTCACCACCACCGCCTGGTCGGGCCGGAGCGAGGCCCAGCTGCCGGCGACGATCGTGCTCGACGATCCCGAGACCGCGGCCCGGATCGGGGCCCGCGACGACGCGGACCTTCCCGATCCGTGGGGCGCGGAGGGGGCCGGCGACCGGTTGGCGTACGTGATCTCGACCTCCGGGTCCACCGGCCGTCCGAAGCCGACACTGGTCGCGATGCGCGGCGTGTCGAACACGTGGCAGTGGTATCGCGACACCCTCGACCTGCAGCCCGGCGCCGGTGTGCTGGTCGCCAGCTCCCCGCTGTTCGACCTGACCCAGAAGAACGTGTGGGCCTCGCTGACGTCGGGTGCGGTGCTCCGGCTCGCGGGTGAACTGTTCGATCCCCAGGAGATCCTGCGCGAGGTCGGAGCCGGCCGGATCCAGATCGTCAACATGGCCCCGAGTGCCTTCGAGGTGCTCGTCGACCTCGACACCGACCGGGTGCTGCGCACGTTGTCGACCGTGATTCTCGGCGGTGAGCAGGTACGGCCCTCCTCGTACGCCGCGCTGGTGGGCGCCGACGTCACGGTCCTGAACTCGTACGGGCCCACCGAGGCGTCGGACGTGACCACCAGCTACCGGCTGGACCTGTCGACGGTCGACGCGGAGACCCTGCCCGTGCCGATCGGCAGCCCGATCCCGGGCGTCGTGCACCACGTCCTCGACGCGCGCCTGCGCCCGCTGCCGGCCGGGATCGTCGGCGAGCTGTACATCGGGGGTCCCGCGGTCGGCCGTGGTTACGGCGACATGGCCGGGCTGACGGCGTCGCGGTTCGTGGCCGATCCGTCCGGGCCTCCCGGGTCGCGG
Organism: Rhodococcus olei; assembly: GCF_039540555.1. Classification (NCBI taxonomy): domain Bacteria; kingdom Bacillati; phylum Actinomycetota; class Actinomycetes; order Mycobacteriales; family Nocardiaceae; genus Rhodococcus; species Rhodococcus olei. The sequence goes on from NZ_BAABFB010000009.1 coordinate 42,450, forward strand.
ATGTACCGCACCGGTGACATCGTCCGCCAGCGCGGCGACGGCGAGCTGGTGTTCATGGGGCGCAGCGACTTCCAGGTGAAGATCCGCGGACTCCGGATCGAGCTCGGCGAGATCGAGGCCGCGCTGACCGCGATCCCGTCGGTGCTGCAGTCGATCGTGGTGGTCCACGAACGCGCCGGGCAGCAGCACCTGGTCGGCTACGTGACCGCCGCCGCGGGCGCGGTGCTCGACCCGCGGTCGCTGGCCGACGAGCTGCGCGTGGTCCTGCCGTCGCACATGGTCCCGGACGTGCTGACGGTACTCGACGCGATGCCGTTGAACGCCAGCGGAAAGATCGATCGCGGCGCGCTCCCCGAGCCCGAATTCGGTGACACCGGAACAGAATTCGTCGAACCGCGCACGCAGCTCGAGGAGCTGATCTGCGGTGTGTTCGCCGACGTCGTCGGGGTCGACCGGGTCGGTGTCACCCAGTCCTTCTTCGACCTGGGCGGGAACTCGCTCGGGGCCACGCGCATCGCGGCCCGGATCAGCGACGCGACCGGCGTCGAGGTGGGGATGCGCGACGTGTTCGACGCACCCACGGTCGAGGGACTGGCGGTTCGGGTCGGCGAGCTGGAGGCGGAGGGCGCGCCGCGGGTGGCGCTCGTCGCCGGGGAGCGGCCCGAGCGGCTGCCGTTGTCGCTGGCGCAGCAGCGCATGTGGTTCCTCAACCGCTACGACCCGGAGTCTCCGGTCTACAACATCCCGTTCACGGTTCGGCTGACGGGACAGCTGGACGAGGCCGCGCTGCGCGGTGCCCTGGCCGACGTGATCGAGCGGCACGAGGCGCTGCGGACGGTGTTCCCGGAGTCGGATGCCGGCGCGCATCAGGTCGTGCTGCCCGCCGCGCAGGTGGCGCCGGAGCTGGTTCCGGTCGACGTCGCGCCTGCGGACGTCGACGGGTGGCTGTTCGCGTTCGCCTCGGAGGGCTTCGACCTGGTCGACGCCCCGCCGCTGCGGGCGGCGCTGGTGCGGACCGGCCCCACCGAACACGTCCTCGTCCTGGTCATGCACCACATCGCCGCCGACGGCGGGTCCACCGTGCCGCTGGCTCGCGACGTGATGCTCGCCTACTCCGCGCGGGTCGAGGGTGGTGCCCCCGCGTGGCCCGCACTGCCGGTGCAGTACGCCGACTACGCGATCTGGCAGCGGGCGCTGCTCGGTGCCGAGGACGACCCGAATTCCGTTGCGGCGCGGCAGGTCGACTTCTGGTCGTCGACCCTGGCCGGGGCTCCGGACGTGCTCGCGCTGCCGACCGACCGGCCCCGGCCGACCACCCGGTCGATGGCGGGTGGCGCGGTCGAGTTCACGATCGACGCGGACCTGCACCGCCGGCTCGAGGCCCTCGCCCGCACCCGCAACGCGTCGTTGTTCATGGTGTTGCACGGCGCCCTCGCCGTCCTGCTGTCCCGGATCAGCGACAGCTCGGACATCACGATCGGGACCGCGGTCGCGGGCCGCGGCAACGAGGCGCTGGTCAACCTCGTCGGGATGTTCGTCAACACCCTCGTGTTGCGCACCGAGGTCGAGGCGAGCGCCGGGTTCGGTGCGCTGCTCGACCAGGTGCGGGTCCGGGATCTGGCGGCGTTCGCGCACCAGGACGTGCCGTTCGAGCAGCTCGTCGAGGTGCTCAACCCGGTCCGCTCCACCTCGCACTCCCCGCTGTTCCAGGTGATGCTCTCGCATCAGCGCAACGCGGTGCCTGCGCTCGAGTTCGCCGGGCTCGAGGTCGCCGGCGGCGCGGTGGACGTGCAGTTCAGCAAATTCGACCTGTCCCTCGACCTGGCCGAGAGCTGGTCGCCGGAGGGGCGGCCGGACGGCATCGCGGCGGTGTTCACCCACGCCACCGACATCTTCGACGAGGCGACGGTGCGCGGATTCGCCGATCGCTACCTGCGCATCCTCGACGCGATCGCCGACGATCCGGACGCGGTCGTCGGCGACATCACCCTCCTCGACGAGCGGGAACGGGCCGCGCTGTCGCCGGTCCGGGGACCGGAGGGGGTGGCCCCCGCGACGCTGGCCGACCTGCTCGCCACCGCGGCGGCGAGCAACCCCGACGGCGAGGCCGTGACCTTCCGCGGGCGGTCGCTGACCTACCGCGAACTCGACGAACGCTCCAACCGGCTGGCTCGGGTGCTGATCGAGCGCGGCGTCGGACCCGAGACCTTCGTCGCGCTGGGGGTCACCCGGTCTATCGAGTCGGTGCTCGGGATCTGGGCGGTGGCGAAGGCGGGCGGCGCGTACGTGCCGGTCGACCCGCGGTACCCGGCCGATCGGATCGCGCACATGGTGTCCGATTCCGGTGTCACGCTGGGGATCTCGGTTTCCTCGGAGGTCGGTGCCTTCCCCGCGGATCTGCAGTGGCTGCTCCTCGACGACGGCGACTTCGCCGCCGCGTGTGCGGCTCGGTCGGCGGCCCCGATCGAGGACTCCGAGCGGCGCGCCGTCCCGACGCCCGCGAACAGCGCGTACGTCATCTACACGTCGGGAACCACCGGCACCCCGAAGGGCGTCGTCGTCACCCACGGCGGGCTCGCGAACTTCGCGGCCGAGCAGCGCGAGCGCTACCGCGTCACCACGGCGTCGCGCACCCTGCACTTCGCCTCCCCGAGCTTCGACGCGTCGGTGCTCGAGTTCCTGCTGGCGGTCGGCGCCGGCGCGACCATGGTGATCGTGCCCGCGGACGTCTACGGCGGCCCGGAGTTCGCCGCCTTCCTGGCCGAGCACCGGGTCACGCACGCCTTCGTCACCCCCGCGGCGCTGGCGTCCGTCGACCCCGCCGGGCTCGACGACTTCGAGGTCGTCGTCGCCGGCGGCGAGGCGGTGCCCGCCGAGCTCGTGGACCGCTGGTCTCCCGGACGCCGGATGCACAACGGGTACGGACCCACCGAGACCACGATCATGACGAACATCAGCGACCCGATGGTCGCGGGTGACCGGGTCACCATCGGTGGCCCGATCCGCGGCGTGCGCGCCCTGGTCCTCGACGGCCGGCTGCGGCCGGTCCCGGTGGGTGTCACGGGTGAGCTGTACCTGTCGGGCCCCGGCCTGGCCCGCGGCTATCACCGCCGCGGCGGGTTGACCGCCGACCGGTTCGTGGCGAACCCGCACGGTGAGCCGGGTGAGCGGATGTACCGCACCGGTGACGTGGTCCGCTGGGTGGAGACGGCCGCCGGCCTCGAGGTCTCCTACGTCGGGCGTTCGGACTTCCAGGTCAAGGTGCGTGGATTCCGGATCGAGCTCGGCGAGATCGAGGCGGTCCTCGCACGGCACGAGGACGTCGAGTTCGTGTCCGCGGCCGCGGTGCCCGGTCCGGCCGGGGACACCGTGCTCGTGGCGTACGTGTTGCCGGCCGCCGGCCGCACCGTCGAGCCCGCCGCGCTGGCCGAGTTCGCCGGACGCTCCCTGCCCGGCTACATGGTGCCGTCGACGTTCGTCGCGATCGACGAGATCCCGCTGACCCCGGTGGGCAAGCTCGACCGCCGGGCCCTGCCGGTGCCCGAGCACTTCGCGCCGACCCATGAGTTCCGTGCTCCCACAACGTCGCTGGAGAAGTCCATCGCGGCGGTGTTCGAGGAGGTGCTCGGCGCCGAGCGGGTCGGGTTGGACGACTCCTTCTTCGACCTCGGCGGCAACTCGCTGACCGCGACCCGGCTGATCTCGCGGCTGAACACCGCGCTCGGCGTCAAGGCCGCGGTGCGGGAGCTGTTCGAGGCGCCCACCGTCGCGGCCCTGGCCCGGCGGATGGACCTGATCGGTGTCGACGACGCCGCGCGTCCGCCGCTCGCACCGCAGCCGCGGCCGGAGCGCATCCCGCTCTCGCTCGCCCAGCAGCGCATGTGGTTCGTCAACCGCTTCGACCCGGCGTCGGCCGCCTACAACATCCCGCTCGGGCTGCGCCTGTCGGGTGATCTCGACCTCGCGGCGCTCCGGGCGGCGATCGTCGACGTGATCGGCAGGCACGAGTCGCTGCGGACCGTGTACCCGGATTCGGTCGACGGTCCGTACCAGCGGATCCGGGCGGCCGCCGAGTTCGCCCCCGAGCTGCCCGTCGTGCCGGTCGCGGACGAGGCCGACCTGCTCGGTCGGGTGCACGAGCTGGCCGGGGCCGGCTTCGACGTCACCGCCGAGGTTCCGGTCCGGGCCGCGCTGTTCGCGCTCGGCGCGACCGAACACGTGCTGGTCGTGGTGGTGCACCACATCTCGGCGGACGGGTCCTCGATGGCGCCGCTGGCCCGAGACCTGGTGCTCGCCTACGGCGCCCGCACCGGCGGTGCCGCCCCGCAGTGGCCGGCGCTCGCGGTGCAGTACGCGGACTTCGCGCTCTGGCAGCGGGAGGTGCTCGGCGACGACGAGGACCCGGAATCGGTCGCCGGCGCGCAGCTCGCGCACTGGGAGCAGACCCTCGCCGGACTCCCCGAGGTGCTCGAACTGCCGCTGGACCGGCAGCGTGCCGCGGTCCGTGCCGCCGCGGGCGGGGTGGTCGAGTTCGACATCGAACCGAGCCTGCAGACCGCGCTGAACGAGGTTGCGCAGCAGACGACGTCGTCGCTGTTCATGGTCGTCCACGCCGCGTTCGCGGCGCTGCTCTCGCGCCTGGCCGGCACCGACGACGTCGCGATCGCGACACCTGTCGCGGGTCGCGGCGAGCGTGAGCTCGACGACCTCGTCGGCATGTTCGTCAACACGCTGGTGCTGCGCACCCCGGTGCCGGCGGAGGGCCGGTTCGGGGACCTGCTGGTCGCGACCCGGCTGTCCGACCTGGCCGCCTTCGAGAACGCGGACGTCCCGTTCGAGCGCGTCGTCGAGGCCCTGCGGCCGACCCGCTCGTCCTCGTTCGCCCCGTTCACGCAGGTCATGCTGAGCCTGCAGAACATGGAACGGCCGACGGTGGAGCTGCCCGGCCTGACGGTCAGTGTGCTCGCCGACCAGGACGGCCCGGCGAAGTACGACCTCGGCATCACCCTCGACGAGCAGGTCGGCGAGGACGGCGCGGCGGCGGGGATCGCCGGCTACGTCGAGTACGCGACCGACGTGTTCGACGAGGTGACCGCGCGGACGATCGGCGAACGGTTCGTCCGGGTGCTGGAGGCGATCGTCGCCGACCTCGACGTGGTGGTCGGGGACATCGACATCTTCACCGCGCAGGAGCGGGCCGAGGCGGTCGAGGCCGACCCGCGTCAGGGCGGGCTCGCCGCCCAGCAGGTCTCCGCGGACGTGCTGGCGCGGCCGCTGCCCGAACTGCTCGACGCCGCGGCCGGCCTGCGCCCGAACGAGGTGGCGGTCTCGCACAACGGGATCGAGGTCACCTACAAGCAGCTGCACGACAAGTCGACCGAGCTGGCGAAGACCCTCGGTGCGATGGGCGTCGGTGCCGAGGCGGCCGTGACCGTGGCCCTGTCCACGCTCGTCCCGGGCCTGCTCGACGGCAGCGACGGTGAGGAGTTCGCGCAGCGGTTCGCCGCCGTGCTGGCCGGCCTGGTCGCGGACGACGGCGGCGGGTCGCCGGCCGAGCGCTTCGTCGTGGACTGGTTCACCGAGCAGGCCGCCGCGACGCCGTACGCCGTCGCGCTGTACTACGAAGGGGTCGAGGTCACCTATCGGGACCTCGACGAGCGGTCGAATCGCCTTGCCCGGCACCTGATCTCGCGAGGTGTCGGACCGGAGGTCCCGGTCGCGATCGCGATGCGCCGGTCCGTCGAGGCGATGGTCGCGATCTACGCGGTGCTCAAGTCCGGCGGCACCTACGTTCCGCTCGACCCGGAGCACCCCGCCGAACGCACCGCGTACGTGCTCGAGGCGTCGGGCGCGCGGTTCGTGCTGACCACGGGGGAGGGCGTCGACCTTCCCGCCGACGCGCCGGTCCTGTCCGTCGACGACTGCGATCCGGCCGTGGTCGACCCCGGGCCGATCACCGACGCCGACCGCACCGCCCCGTTGCTTCCCGACAACGGTGCCTACGTGATCTTCACGTCCGGGTCCACCGGGCGCCCGAAGGGCGTGGTGTGCACCCACGCGGGTCTGACCAACCAGATGCAGTGGACGATCGACCAGTACCGCCTCGTCGCCACCGACAACGTGGTGCAGAAGGCGCCGTACACGTTCGACGTGTCGATGTGGGAGTGTCTGGCCCCGCTGCTGGTCGGCGGCCGGGTGGTCATCGCGCGCCACGGCGGGCACCGTGAACCGGACTACCTGTCCGAGCTGATCCGCGGTCAGGGCGTGACCGTGGTCGAGTTCGTGCCGTCGATGCTCGACGTGTTCCTCTCCGGCGAGTTCGGCAACGTTCTCGACTCGGTGCGGTTCGTGGTCGCGGGTGGCGAAACCCTGCTGCCCGGTTTGATCACCCGGTTCCGGGAGGTGAGCTCCGCCGAGCTGGTCAACACCTACGGCCCGACCGAGTTCACCGTCACCGCAACGTATTCGGAACTGAAGCTGCCGTTCGGCTCGGTGGTTCCGATCGGTGTGCCCCTGCTGAACTCCAGCGCCCGCGTGCTCGACCCGCGCCTGCGCCCGGTTCCCCAGGGGGTGGCCGGCGAGCTGTACCTCTCGGGTGTCCAGCTCGCCCGCGGATACCAGGACCGTCCCGGACTGTCGGCGGCGCGCTTCGTTCCCGACCCGTTCGGCGCCGCCGGTGAGCGGATGTACCGGACCGGCGACCTGGTCCGGTGGAACAACCACGGAGAGCTCGAGTTCCTGGGCCGCACCGACTTCCAGGTGAAGCTGCGTGGTCTGCGGATCGAGCTCGGCGAGATCGAGTCGGTGCTGCACGAGCACCCCGACGTCGCGCAGGCCGCCGTCGCGGTCGCCGGTGAGGGTGCCACGCAGGTCCTCGCCGCCTACCTCGTTCCCGCGCGCGACCGGACCGTCGACGTCGACGCCGTGCTCGCGGCCGCCGCGCAGCGCCTGCCGGACTACATGATCCCGGACACGGTGATGTTGCTCGACGAGATGCCGCTGAATGCGAGCGGCAAACTGGACCGCAAGGCGCTGCCCGAGCCCGAACTGCGCGCCCGGGCGGGCGCGTTCCGGGCTCCCGCCACGCCGGTCGAGGACGTCATCGCGGGCGTCTTCGGCGACGTGCTCGGGGCGGACCGGATCAGCGTCGACGAGTCCTTCTTCGACCTCGGCGGCAACTCGCTCAGCGCCACCCGGGTCGTCGCCCGCGTCAACGAGGCGCTCGGCGTCGAGCTGAACGTGCGGGAACTGTTCGAGGGGCCGAGCGTCGCGGAACTGGCCCTCCTGGTCGGAAACGGGTCCGGCGGGACCCGGGCGCGGGTGGAGCTGACCAGGCGCCCCCGTCCCGAACGGATCCCGCTGTCGCTTGCCCAGCGCCGGATGTGGTTCATCAACCAGTTCGACACCGAGTCGGCCGCCTACAACATGCCGCTGGCACTGCGTCTGCGCGGCGAGATCGACCCGGCCGTGCTGCACGCCGCGCTGACCGACGTGATCGAGCGCCACGAGTCGCTGCGCACCGTGTTCCCCGACACCGAGGACGGTCCTTACCAGCTCGTGGTGCCGGTGGACCGGGTGGTCGCCGGGATCCGCACCTCCACGGTCGCGGACGAACGGCAGCTGCACGAGCTGCTGGCGGCGTCCGCCACCCGCGGATTCGACGTGACCACCGAGGTTCCGGTGCGGGTCGAGATCGTCGAGATCGGCCCCGACGAGCGGGTGCTGATGGTGGTGGTGCACCACATCAGCGCCGACGGCGCCTCGATGGCGCCCCTGTTCCGTGACGTCGTGGTCGCCTACGCCGCCCGGTCCGCCGGGACCGCGCCCGCGTGGGCCGAGTTGCCGGTCCAGTACCCGGACTTCGCCCTCTGGCAGCAGGAGTTCCTCGGCGACGAGGACGATCCCGAGTCCGCCCTCGCACGGCAGATCGAGCACTGGCGCCGTGCCCTGTCCGGGCTGCCCGAACTGCTCGAACTGCCGACCGACCGGCCCCGGCCGGCGGTGCAGTCCCTGCGCGGCACGACCCTGGCCTTCGACATCGACGAGCGCCTGCACCGCGGTGTGCTCGCGTTGGCCCGAGCGAACCGGTCGAGCCTGTTCATGACGATGCACGCGGCGCTCGCGGTACTGCTCGAGCGGCTCAGCGGCACCTCCGACGTCGCGATCGGCACGCCCGTCGCCGGTCGAGGCGAGCGCGCGCTCGACGACCTGGTCGGCATGTTCGTCAACACGCTCGTGCTGCGGTCGTCGGTCGACCCGGACGCCCGTTTCGTCGATCTGCTCTCCGACGTCCGGGCGACCGACGTCGAGGCCTTCGGCCACGCGGACGTTCCGTTCGAGCGGCTCGTCGAGGTGCTCGACGTCAAGCGTTCGACCGCGCACCAGCCCCTGTTCCAGGTCGCGCTGTCCCTCGACAACAACGAGGACGTGGCGCTGGAACTGCCCGGGCTGCAGGTGACGGCGATCGACACGCCGTTGGGCATCTCGAAGTTCGACCTGCAGCTGAGCCTCGCCGAGAGCTACGACGAGCGGGGCGCGGCGGCGGGGATCGCCGCGGTCTTCGACTACGCCACCGATCTGTTCGACGAGCAGACCGTGCGCGGTTTCGCGCGGCGCTTCGTCCGCATTCTCGACGCGGTCGTCGCGGACCCGGACGTCGCGCTCGGTGACATCGACATCCTCGACGACGACGAGCGCATCGCCGCGCCTGCCGCCGGTTCGGCGCTGCCGGAGCCCGCGACCCTCGCGCAGCTGTACGCGGCGGGTGCCGCGATCGACCCCGAGGGCATCGCGGTGTCCCACGCCGGGACGGAGCTGACCTACCGCGAGCTCGACGAGCGCTCCAACCGCCTTGCGCGCGTGATGATCGCGCGCGGCGCCGGACCGGAGTCGGTGGTGGCGCTGGCGGTGCGCCGGTCGCTGGAATCGGTCCTGGGGATCTGGGCGATCGCCAAGACCGGCGCCGCGTACCTGCCGGTGGATCCGAAGTACCCGGCCGAGCGGATCGCCGAGATGCTCGCGGACTCGGCCGCGGTCCTCGGCCTGACGACGTCCGCGCAGCGCGACGCGCTGCCTGCCGCTTACTGGCTGGTGCTCGACGACCCGGAGACGGCGGCCCTGATCGAGGCCGCGCCTGCCGACCCGATCGACGATCGGGACCGCACGGCGCCGGTGCACGTCGACCAGCCCGCGTACGTCATCTACACCTCCGGCTCGACCGGCAAGCCGAAGGGCGTGCTGGTGCCGCACCGCGGGCTGGCGAACCTCGCCGCGGACCTGCGGGTCCAGTACGGGGTGTCCCGGACCTCCCGGTTCCTGCACGTGGCGTCGCCGAGCTTCGACACCTCCGTCGGTGAGCTGTTGGCGGCCTTCACGTCCGGCGCGACGCTGGTGGTCTCGCCGGCCGACGTGTTCGGTGGCGAGGAACTCGCCGACCTGGTGGCCGCGGAGCGCGTGACGAACATCGTCATGACCCCCACCGCGCTGATGACCGTCGACCCGACCGGCCTGGACACCGTCGAGACGGTGATCGTCGGCGGCGACGTGTGCACCCCGGAGCTCGTCGCGCGCTGGGCGCCCGGCCACGACATGCGCAACGCCTACGGCCCGACCGAGACCACGGTGATCGTCACGATCACCGACCCGCTGGTCGCGGGGGAGAGGGTGACCATCGGTGCCCCGATGACCGGGGTGTCGGCGATGGTGCTCGACGGCCGGCTGCGGCCGGTGCCGCGCGGCGTGCCCGGCGAGCTGTACATCGGCGGCCCCGGCGTGGTGCGCGGCTACCACGGCCGCTTCGGGATCACCGCCGAGCGCTTCGTCGCGAACCCGCACGGTGCACCGGGTGAGCGGATGTACCGCACCGGAGACGTGGTGCGCTGGACCGCCGATCACACGATCGAGTACGTGGGCCGCAGCGACTTCCAGGTCAAGGTCCGCGGCTTCCGCGTCGAGCTCGGCGAGATCGACGCCGCGCTCACCGCCGCACCCGAGGTCGACTTCGCGGTGACGGTCGGAGTCGACGACCCGGCCGGTCGGACCGCGCTGGTCTCGTACGTGCACCCGCTCACCGGCCACGCGCTGGACGCCGACGCACTCAAGGCGCAGGTCGCCGAGCGGCTGCCCGCCCACATGGTGCCTGCGCTGGTCGTCGTGATCGACGAGGTGCCGCTCACCGCGATCGGCAAGCTCGACCGTGCCCGCCTGCCCGAGCCGCAGTTCGCTTCGGCGACAACCGAGTTCCGCGCACCCTCGACCCCGCTCGAGTCGACGGTCGCGGAGGCGTTCGCGGCCGTGCTGGGGCTCGACCGCGTCGGTGCCGACGACTCGTTCTTCGACCTCGGCGGCAACTCGCTGATCGCCACCCGGGTCATCTCGCGCGTGCGCGCGGCCACCGGGACCAAGATCGGCGTGCGCGAACTGTTCGAGGCGCCGACCGTCGCCGCGCTCGCCGCCCGGCTGGGCCGGCTCGTCGGCTCGTCGGACACCCGTCCCGCACTGCGCGCCGGGGCACGGCCGGAGCGGATCCCGCTGTCGCTGGCCCAGTCCCGCATGTGGTTCCTCAACCGCTTCGACCCGGACTCGCCCGCGTACAACGTCCCGATGGCGGTGCGGCTGCGCGGCGCGATCGACCCGCAGGTCCTCGCCGCCGCGCTCGCCGACGTCGTCGCGCGGCACGAGACCCTGCGCACCGTGTACCCCGACTCGGCCGACGGCCCGCACCAGGTGATCCTGCCCGCGGAGGAGGTCCCGGTCGACCTCGCCCCGGTGCCCGTCGCAGAGTCCGCGCTGCCCGCGGCGCTGCTCGGCCTGGTCACCGAGGGATTCGACGTCACCGCCGCGGTGCCCGTGCGGGTCCGGCTGTTCGAGCTCGGCACGGACGACCACGTCCTCGCCGCCGTGATCCACCACGTGTCCACCGACGGCGAGTCCACCGCGCCGTTCGTGCGCGACATCGTGCTCGCCTACGCGGCCCGCGCCGCCGGCATCACGCCCGAGTTCCCGTCGATGCCGGTGCAGTACGCGGACTTCGCGCTGTGGCAGCGGGAACTGCTCGGCAGTGAGGACGACCCGGCCAGCCTGGTGTCCGAGCAGATCGGCTTCTGGCGCGCGGCGCTGGCCGACCTGCCGGACCTGCTGGAGCTGCCGATCGACCATCCGCGGCCGCCCGTGCAGACCCTGCGCGGCCGGCGGGTCGACTTCACCGTCGACGCCGAGGTCCACCGCCGGCTCGAGGCACTGGCCCGGCGCCACAACGCCTCCGCCTTCATGGTGGCGCACGCGGCCTTCGCGGCGCTGCTGAGCAGGCTGTCGGGCAGCGACGACATCGCGGTCGGCACCCCGATCGCCGGCCGCGGCGAACCGGAACTCGACCCGGTCGTCGGCATGTTCGTCAACACCCTGGCCCTGCGCACCCCCGTCGACGGCGGACACAGCTTCGAGCAGCTGCTCGGCGCGGTCCGCGAGCGCGACCTGGCCGCGTTCTCGCACGCGGACGTCCCGTTCGAGCGGTTGGTCGAGGTGCTCAACCCGGCGCGGACCACCGCGCACCACCCGATCTTCCAGGTGGGCTTCTCGTTCCAGAACACGACCAGGGCGGAGCTGGCACTGCCCGGCCTGGCCGTCACCCCGCTCGAGGCGGGCGGCGACACCGCGCAGTTCGACCTGCACCTGATCCTGTCGGACGAACACGACGCGGACGGGTCGGCCGCCGGCATCACCGGCGTGTTCACCTACGCGGAGGACCTGTTCACGGAGTCGACGGTCGAGCGGATCGCGCACCAGTTCGTGCGGCTCCTCGACGGCGCGCTGGCCGAGCCCGCGCGCCCCGTCGGCGATCTCGCGCTGCTGGACACGGCGGAGCGCACGAGCGTGCTGGTGGATCGGAACGACACCGCCCACGCGCTGCCGGACGCCACCCTGGTGGACCTGTTCGGGGCGGCCGTCGCCGCCGACCCGGACGCCACCGCGCTGGTGTTCGAGGGGACCTCCCTCACCTACCGCGAACTCGACCAGCGGGTGAACCGCCTGGCCCGCCACCTGATCGGTCTCGGCGCAGGCCCGGAGACGGTGGTCGGCCTCGCCCTGCACCGCTCGATCGACCTGATCGTCGGGATGTACGCGATCGCCACGACCGGCGCCGCCTACCTGCCGATCGATCCGGACCATCCGGCCGAACGCACCCGGTTCGTGCTCGACAGCGCCCGGCCGCTGAGCGTGCTCGGCACGGCCGCGACCGCGCAGCTGCTGCCCGAGGGCACCGCCACCGTCGTGGTGGACGAGCTGGACCTGGACGCGCTCGATCCCCGACCGGTCACCGATGCCGACCGGCGGGCGCCGCTGCGGCCGGACAATGCCGCGTACGTGATCTACACGTCGGGCTCGACCGGCCGGCCCAAGGGCGTGACGGTCCCGCACCGCGCGATCTGCAACCAGTTGCGCTGGAAGCAGTCCCAGTACCCGTTGACCGCCGCGGACGCGGTGCTGCAGAAGACCCCGGCCACGTTCGACCTCTCGGTCTGGGAGTTCTGGTGGGCGCTGACCGCGGGCGCCCGACTGGTGGTCGCCCGTCCCGACGGGCACCGCGACCCGGAGTACCTGGCGCGGGTCATGCACGAGAACTCGGTCACCACGGCGCATTTCGTGCCGTCGCTGCTCACCGCGTTCATGGCGGTCGTCGACCCGGCCCAGGTGTCGGCGCTGCGGCAGGTGCTGTGCATCGGTGAGGCGCTGCCTGCCGACACCGTCGCGCGTTTCCGTGCCTTCAGCGACGCGGCGCTGCACAACCTCTACGGCCCGACCGAGGCCGCCGTCAGCGTGACCCACCACGAGTGCGGTCCGGAGGACGGCGCGGTCGTCCCGATCGGCGTGCCCGAGTGGAACACCCGGGTCTACGTGCTCGACAGCCGGCTCGCGCCGGTGCCCCCGGGGGTGACCGGTGAGCTGTACCTGGCCGGTACCCAGCTCGCCCGCGGCTACCTCGGGCGCCACGACCTGACCGCGGACCGCTTCGTCGCCGACCCGTTCTCCGACACGGGCGAGCGGATGTACCGCACCGGTGACCTGGTGCGCTGGAACGCCTCGGGCTCGCTGGACTACATCGGCCGCGTCGACTTCCAGGTGAAGGTTCGCGGCTTCCGGATCGAGCTGGGCGAGATCGAGAACGCCCTGCTCGCCCATCCCGACGTGGCGCAGTCGGTGGTCCTGGTCCACAGCGACCCGCACACCGGCGACCAGATCGTCGGGTACCTCGTCGCGGAACCGGGCATGCGCGTCGACCCGCAGGAGGTCTCGGAGTTCGCGGGCAAGCGTCTGCCCGGCTACATGGTGCCGTCGGTGCTGATGGTGCTCGACGAGCTGCCGCTGAGCGTCAACGGCAAGCTCGACCGCAAGGCCCTGCCGGAGCCCGAGTTCGGTTCCGTCGGTGAGCAGTTCGTCGCTCCCCGCGATCCGGTGGAGGAGATCCTGGCCGGCATCTTCGCCGACGTGCTCGGCGTGGAGCGGGTCAGCGTCGCCGACAGCTTCTTCGACCTCGGCGGCAACTCGCTGATCGCGACCCGCGTGGTGGCGCGGATCAACGCCGCGCTGGACACCGCGCTCGGGGTGCGTGAGCTGTTCGAGGCGCCCACGGTGTCCGCGTTGGCCGCCCGCGCCGAGCAGTCGGGGTCGGGGAACGCCGACCGACCCGCCCTGGTGCCGCAGCCGCGGCCGACGCAGGTTCCGCTCTCGCCGGCGCAGTCCCGGATGTGGTTCATCAACCAGTTCGACACGTCCTCGGCCGCCTACAACATCCCGCTCGCGATCCGGCTGACCGGCGAGCTCGACGCGCCCGCGCTCGAGCGGGCGCTGGCCGACGTCGTCGAGCGGCACGAGAGCCTGCGCACCGTGTACCCGGACACCGGTGCCGGCCCGGCGCAGATGGTGCGCCCGGCCTCGCAGGTGTTCTCGGGTCTTCCGGTGGCGGAGGTCGCCGACGAGGCCGCCCTGTACCAGCAGGTCGTCGACGTCGTCGGAGCCGGTTTCGACGTCGCTGCCGAGGTCCCGGTGCGGGCCCGGTTGCTGCGCCTGACCGAGCACGATCACGTGCTGGTGATGGCCGTGCACCACATCTCGGCGGACGGCGCGTCCACCGCGCCGCTCGCGCGCGACGTCATGGTCGCGTACAGCGCCCGCACGGCGGGCCTCGAGCCGGGCTGGGAGCCGCTGCCGGTCCAGTACGCCGACTTCGCGCTGTGGCAGCGCGCCCTGCTCGGCGACGAGGACGCGACCGACAGCGTGGCCGCCCGGCAGATCGCGTACTGGCGCGAGACCCTACGCGGGCTGCCTGCCGTGCTCCCGCTGCCGACCGACCGTCCGCGCCCCTCGACCCAGTCGATGCGCGGTGCCGACTTCGAGTTCGAGATCGGCGGCGAGCTGCGTGAGCGGCTCGGAGTCCTTGCACGCGAACACAATGCCTCGCTGTTCATGGTCGCGCATGCGGCGCTGGCAGTGCTGCTGGCCCGGCTGAGCGCCACCGAGGACATCGCGATCGGCACGGCCATCGAGGGCCGCGGCGAGGCCGCGCTCGACGACCTCGTCGGGATGTTCGTGAACACGCTGGTGCTGCGCACCCAGGTCGATCCGGCCGAGTCGTTCGCCGACTTCCTGGGACAGGTGCGTCACCAGGACCTCGGGGCCTTCACGCACACGGATGTGCCGTTCGAGCGGCTGGTGGAGATCCTGCAGCCGGAGCGGTCCACCGCGTACTCGCCGCTGTTCCAGGTGGCGCTGGCCTTCCAGAACGTGGAGCAGGCGCACCTCGAGCTGCCCGGTCTGACGGTGCAGGGCCTCGACGGGGGCCCGGCCGCCGCGAAGTTCGACCTGCAGGTCACGCTCGCGGACCGGCCCGCCGACGAGAACGGCGAGACCTCGATGCTCGGGGTGCTCACGTACGCCACCGATCTGTTCGACGAACGGACGATCGCCGGTTTCGCGCAGCGGTTCCGGATGATCCTCGAGGCCGTCACCGCGGACCCGACCGGCCCGGTCGGGGACATCGACCTGATGCCGGCACCGGAACGCGCGGAGCTGGCACCCGTCCGCGGCGGCGCCGACGCCGAGCCGGTGTCGCTGGCCGATATTCTCACGGCCGCCGCCACCGCCGATCCGGATGCCGTCGCCCTGGTCTGCGAGGGTGCCGAGGTCACCTACCGCGAACTCGACGAGCGGTCGAACCGGCTTGCGCGCGTGCTCATCTCGCGCGGCGTCGGTGCCGAGGACTTCGTCGGTCTCGCGGTCACGCGGTCCGTCGAGTCGGTGCTGTCGATCTGGGCGGTGGCCAAGACCGGCGCGGCCTTCGTGC
Source organism: Rhodococcus olei (assembly GCF_039540555.1). Lineage (NCBI taxonomy): Bacteria > Bacillati > Actinomycetota > Actinomycetes > Mycobacteriales > Nocardiaceae > Rhodococcus > Rhodococcus olei. The sequence continues at coordinate 57,790 of NZ_BAABFB010000009.1, forward strand.
CGATCGACCCGGGCTATCCGTTCGACCGGATCGTGCACATGGTCACCGACTCCGGCATCGCGCTCGGCGTGACCACCGCGTCGCACGCGGCCACGCTGCCGGACACCGTGTCGTGGTTCGTGCTCGATTCACCCGAATTCGAACAGGAATGCGCCGCGGTCGATCCCGGGCCGGTGACCGACGCCGACCGCAGTCGCCGAATCCGGATCGACGACGCGGCGTACGTGATCTACACCTCGGGCTCGACCGGCCTGCCGAAGGGCGTCGTGGTGACCCACTCGGGTCTCGCGAACGTCGTCGCCGAGCAGCGCGACCGCCTCGGGGTCACCGCGCGGTCCCGGGTGCTGTACTTCGCGTCGTCGAGCTTCGACGCCTCGGTGTTCGAGCTGCTGCTCGGGTTCGCGGCCGCGTCCACGCTGGTGGTCGCGTCCGGCGTGATCTACGGCGGCGAGGAGATGGCGCGGGTGCTCAAGCGGCACCGGGTCACCCACGCGTTCATGACGCCGTCCGCCCTCGCGACCGTCGACCCGACCGGGCTCGACTTCGTGGAGACGCTCACGGTCGCCGGTGAGGCGTGCCCGCCGGAACTGATGCAGCGGTGGGCGCCGGGCCGCCGGATGTTCAACCTGTACGGGCCGTCCGAGGCGACGATCTGGAGCAGCGCCACCGACCCGATGGACGCCGGCCGACCCGTCACCATCGGGTCGCCGATCCGGGGCGTGGACCTCCTGGTCCTCGACGCCCGGCTGGCGCCCGTGCCCGAAGGCGTCGCCGGCGAGCTGTACGTGGCCGGCCCCAGCCTCGCCCGCGGATACCACGACCGGTACGGACTCACCGCCGCACGGTTCGTCGCCAACCCGTACGGTGCGCCGGGCAGCCGGATGTACCGCACCGGCGACGTCGTGCGCTGGATCCGCGACCGGGACGAGACGGACCTGGTCCTGGACTACGTCGGCCGGTCCGACTTCCAGGTGAAGGTTCGCGGGTTCCGCATCGAACTCGGCGAGATCGACGCCGAGCTCACCGCCCACCCGAGCGTCGACTTCGCGGTCACGGTCGGGCACGAGCGGGCCGGCACCGGCCAGACGGTGCTGGTGTCGTACGTCAAGCCCGTCGCGGGACAGACCGTCGACTCCGCCGCGCTGTCGGCGTTCGTCGCCGAGACCCTGCCTGGCTACATGGTCCCGTCGTCGATCATGGCGATCGACGAGATCCCCACCACCCCGGCCGGCAAGCTCGACCGCAACGCGCTGCCCGAGCCGCTGTTCAGCGGGTCGACGGGCAGCCACCGCGCGCCGTCCACGCCGATGGAAGAGGCGATCGCCGCGGTGTACGCCGAGGTGCTCGGAGTCGAGCGGGTCGGCGTCGACGACTCGTTCTTCGCGCTCGGCGGGGACAGCATCGTCTCGATCCAGCTCACCACCCGCGCCCGGGCGGCCGGGGTGCTGTTCACCGCGAAGGACGTCTTCGACCGCAAGACGGTGGCGGGCCTCGCCGAGGTCGCGGTCTGGGCGTCGCAGGCGCCGGAGCAGCAGACCCTGGCGGAACTGCCGGGCGGTGGTGTCGGCGAGATCGAGCCGACCCCGATCGTGCGCTGGCTCACCGAGACGGCGGGGACCTTCACGCGTTTCTCGCAGGCGATGCTGCTGACGCTTCCCGCCGGCATCACGGACGCGGCGCTGGCCACGACCGTCGACGCCGTTCTCGCGCACCACGACATCCTGCGTTCGCGGCTGACCGGCGACGCCGGACAGTGGGTGTTCGAGGCGTTGCCTGCCGACGCCTCCCACGGCGCCGAGCAGCTGATCGAGCGCGTCGAGTTCGCCGACGCCCCGGGCACCCCGGAGTTCGAGTCGACGGTCGCGGCGGCGCTGGACGCCGCCGCCGGACGTCTCGACCCGACGGCCGGACGGATGGTCGAGTTCGTCTGGTTCGATCCGGCACCTTCGCTGACCGGGCACGTCGGCCGGCTGCTGGTGCTCGCGCACCACCTGGTCGTGGACGGCGTGTCGTGGCGAATCCTGGTGCAGGACTTCGCGACTGCCGGAAGCCAGGTCCTGCACGATCAGCAGCCGCAGCTCGAGCCGGTCGGGACCTCGGTCCGGGCGTGGTCGCACGCGCTGGCCGCCGCGGCCGGCTCCGCGCAGCGCCGCGGCGAGCTCGGGTACTGGACCTCGGTCCTCGCCGGGCCCGACCCGGTGCTGGGCCGGCGCGGCTTCGACCCCGAGCGCGACGTCGTGGCCACCGTGGACCGGCTGTCGGTCACGTTCGACACCGACGTCACCAGCGCGCTGCTGACCCGGGTGCCGGAGGCGGTCAACGGCGGCGTCAACGACGGACTGCTCGCGGCACTGGCCATCGCGGTGGCCCGCTGGCGCGACCGCCGCGGCACCACCGAGAACTCGCTGCTGCTCAACCTCGAGGGCCACGGCCGGGAGGAGTCCGCGGTCCCCGGTGCCGATCTGGGCCGCACGGTCGGCTGGTTCACCAGCTTGTTCCCGGTCCGGCTCGACCTCGACGGGGTCGACCTCGACGAGGCGTTCGCGGCCGGCGCCGCGGCCGGGACCGCGCTGAAGGCGGTCAAGGAGCAGTTGCTGGCGGTTCCCGATCACGGCATCGGCTACGGCATGCTGCGCTATCTCGACCCGGAGTCGGCGGCCGAGCTCGCGGACGGCCCGACCCCGCAGATCGGGTTCAACTACCTCGGTCGTGCGGGCAACGTCGAGCTGCCTGCCGAGATCCGGGATCTCGGCTGGGTTCCGGACGGCGAGTCCGGTGAGTTCGGGGGCGCGATGGACGACCGGATGGTGGCGCCTGCGGTGCTCAGCATCAACGCCGTCACCGCGGAGACCGCCGACGGGCCGCAACTGAGCGCCGGGTTCGCGTTCGCCACCGGCATCCTCGACGAGGCCGAGGTGCGCGAACTCGCGGACCTGTGGGTCGAGGCCGCGTCCGCGCTGGCCCGCTACGCGGCCACCCCGGGCAGCGGAGGGCTGACGCCGTCCGACGTGCCGCTGGTCGCCGTCGGGCAGCGGGACCTCGAGACGTGGGAGGCGCGCTACCCCGGCGTGAGCGACGTGTGGCCCCTCGCGCCGCTGCAGACGGGCATGTTCTTCCACTCGGTGCTGGCCGAGGACACGCTCGACATCTACACCGCGCAGGTGGTGCTCGATCTCGAGGGCACCGTCGACGCGGCGCGGATGCGGGCGGCGGCGGAGGCGCTGATCGCCCGGCACGCGAACCTGCGCACCGCGTTCGTGCAGAGCGAGGACGGGATCGCGACCCAGGTGGTCGTCGACTCGGTCCCGCTGCCGTGGGCGGAGCTGGACCTGTCGACGCTGCCCGAGGGCGAGCGCGCGGCGCGACTGCGTACCGTGCTCGACGAGCACCGCGTCGCCCGCTTCGACATGGCGCAGCCGCCGCTGGTGCGTTTCCTGCTGATCCGCACCGGGCCCGAGAGCCACCGGCTCTCGATCAGCAACCACCACATCCTGCTCGACGGCTGGTCGATGCCGCTGCTGATGAAGGATCTGCTGGTCCTGTACGCGACCGGTGGCGACGCCTCGATGCTGCCGCGGGTGCGCGGGTACCGGGACTTCCTCGCCTGGGTGGCCGAGCGGGACCGGCAGGCCTCACGCACGGCGTGGGCGCAGGCGCTGGCCGGGCTCGACGCGCCGACGATCCTGGCCCCAGCCGCGGCGGGCGGCACCGCCGAACCGGTCGAGCTGGAACTGGCCGTCGGCACCGCCCTCAGCGCGCACCTGAGCGGGATCGCGCGGGACCGCGGCGTCACGATGAACACCATCGTGCAGGCCGCGTGGGGTCTGCTGCTGGCCGGCATCACCGGATCCGACGACGTCGTGTTCGGTGCGACGGTGTCGGGCCGGCCGCCGGAGATCACGGGTATCGAGTCGATGGTCGGGCTGTTCATCAACACCCTTCCGGTCCGCGTGCGGATCGACCCGGGCGAGTCGCTGCTGGCCCTCGTCGTGCGCGTGCAGTCCGAGCAGTCGGCGTTGCTGGGCCACCACCACCTGGCCCTGCCGGAGATCCAGCACGCCGCCGGCATCGGGAGCCTGTTCGACACGCTGACCGTGTTCGAGTCGTACCCGATCGACCAGGACGGCCTCACCGCGCACACCGACATCGACGGGATGCGGGTGGTCGGTGCGGGCATCCACGACGCCTCGCACTACCCGATCAGCCTGCTGGCACAGTCGGAGGGCGAGCTGCGGCTGGTGCTCAAGTACCTGCCCGACGTGTTCGACGTCGGCGCGGTCGAGCGGCTCGGCGCCCACCTGCTCCGGATCGTGCGGACGCTCGGGACCGCGGCCGGGACCCCGGTCGGCGAGCTCGACCTGCTCGCGGACGACGAGCGCGAGCTGGTCCTGGACCGGTGGACCGACAACGATCGCGACGTGCCTGCGCAGACCGTGGCGGCCATGGTGGCCGCGCAGGTCGCGCGGACACCGGAGGCGCCGGCGATCGTGTCGGAGTCCGGGACGCTGACCTACCGGGAGTTCGACGCCCGGGTCAATCGACTCGCCCGGCACCTGATCTCGCTGGGAGCCGGACCGGAGTCGGTGGTCGGCATCGCCCTGCAGCGGTCGACCGACCAGGTGATCGCGATCCACGCGGTGGTGGCGGCCGGTGCCGCCTACGTCCCGATCGATCTCGATCACCCGGTCGAACGCACCCGGCACGTCCTCGACAGCGCCGCGCCGGTGTGCGTGCTCGCGGTCGCGGCCGACGCGCGCCGGATCGAATCCACCGTGCCGGTCGTGACGGTCGACGACCTCGACCTGTCCGCGGTGTCGCAGGACCCGGTCACCGACGTCGACCGCACCCGCGCGCTGCGCCCGCAGAACCCGGCGTACACGCTGTTCACCTCCGGATCGACGGGGCGTCCGAAGGGGGTCGCGATCACCCACGCCGCGCTGGCCAACCAGCTGGTGTGGATGCGCGACCACCACGGCATCGGGGCGGACGACGCGGTGCTCCAGAAGACGCCGTTCACCTTCGACGCGGCGGTGTGGGAGCTGTTCCTGCCGCTCGTCGTCGGTGCGCGTCTGGTCGTGGCCGCCCACGGTGGCGATCGCGACCCCGCGTATCTCGCCCAGCTGGTCGAGTCCGAGTCGGTGACGGTCGTGCAGTTCGTGCCGTCGGTGCTCGCACTGTTCCTCGACAGCGCCAAGCCGGCGCAGCTGGTCTCGCTGCGGCAGGTGTTCGCCGGTGGCGAGGCGTTGCCGCAGGCGATGGCGGATCGTCTGGGGACACTGAGCGCGGCGCGGCTGGTGAACCTGTACGGGCCGACCGAGGTGACGATCAACGCGACCTCGCACACCGTGCGGCCCGGGGCACGGGGAACGACCGCCCTGATCGGGAGGCCCGCGTGGAACACCCGGGCCTACGTCCTCGACGCGCGGCTGCGGCCGACCCCGGTCGGCGTCGCCGGGGAGCTCCACCTCGCCGGTGCGCAGCTGGCACGCGGGTACGCCGGCAGTGCCCGGCTCACCGCCGAACGGTTCGTGGCGAGCCCGTTCGGTCGACCGGGCGAACGGCTGTACCGGACCGGCGACCTGGTGCGCTGGACCGAGGACGGAGAACTGGAGTTCGTCGGGCGCACCGACTTCCAGGTCAAGGTTCGTGGCCTGCGCATCGAACTCGGAGAGGTCGAGGCGGCGCTGGTGCGGCACCCCGACGTGGCCCGTGCCGCGGTGATCGTGCACAGCGGTGACGTGGGCGACCGGCTGGTGGCCTACGTCGTGCCCCGTGCCGGCGCGACGATCCGGGTGGACGATCTGACCGCGTCGTCGGCCCGGACCCTGCCGGGCTACATGGTTCCCGACGCGATCGTGAGCCTCGCCGAACTGCCCCTCGGCAGCAGCGGCAAGCTGGACCGGCGGGCGCTGCCCGTGCCCGAGTTCGCCGCGAGCGCGGCGTACCGGTCGCCGCGCACGGCGACCGAACGAGCACTGGCGGAGATCGTCGCCGGGATCCTCGGCCGCGACCGGGTCGGCGTCGACGACTCGTTCTTCGAACTCGGCGGGGACAGCATCGTGTCGATGCAGCTGGTCGCGCGTGCTCGCGCCGCCGGGCTGCCGTTCACCGCCCGGGACGTGTTCGAGCGGCCCACGGTGGCCGGCCTCGCCGACGTCGTCGACGGCGGCGGGACCCCGGTCCTGGAGGAGTTCGACGGCGGCGGCGTCGGAGTCGTCCCGCTGAACCCGGTGGCAGCCAAGATGATCGAACGCGGCGGCGACCACAGCCGGTTCGTGATGCCGATGATGCTCACGCTGCCTGCCGGTGTCGACGAGGACCGGTTGGTCGCGACGATCTCGGCCGTGGTCGACCGACACGACGCGCTGCGCGCGACCCTGGTCGACGTGGACGGTGCACCCGCACTGGACATCGCGCCCGCCGGTGGGTGCGACGTCGCCGGGTGGGTGGACCGCATCGACCTGACGCCCGATGCCGGGCCCGGCACGGAGGAGTTCGTGCGGATCGCCTCGGCCGAGTTCGAGGCGGCGCTGGGCCGTCTCGACCCGCGAGCCGGTGCGATGGTTCGGTTCGTGTGGTTCGCGCCCCCGTCACCGACGGCCACCGGTCGCCTGCTCGTGGTGCCGCATCACCTCGTCATCGACTCGGTGTCGTGGCGAATCCTGGTGCCGGACTTCGCCTCCGCGGGCGCGCAGGTCGCGGCCGGCCGGTCGCCGGTGCTCGAGCCGGTGGGCACCTCGCTGCGGCGGTGGACGGCCGGACAGGTCGAGGCCGCGACCGCGGCGGGGCGGGTCAGCGAGCTCGACCTGTGGCGCTCGATGCTCGGCGGGACCGATCCGCTGCTCGGGTCGCGGGCCCTGGACCTGGAGACGGATCTGGTGAGCACCCTCGCCCGCACCCAGGTGGACGTTCCGGTCGAGGTCACCGAGGCCCTGCTGGGCACTGTCCCCGCGGCGCTCGGCGGCGAGATCGGCGACGTTCTCGGGGCCGCGCTGGCGCTGGCGATCGCGGTCTGGCGACGGCGTCGTGGAGTCGAGGAGACGGCGACGTTGGTCACCCTCGAGGGCCACGGCCGCGAGGAGTCCGTCGTGCCCGGTGCGGACCTGTCCCGCACGGTCGGCTGGTTCACCACGATGTACCCGGCCCGGCTCGACCTGGCGGGTGTCGACCTCGACGACGCGCTGCGCGGCGGCCGGGCGGCCGACGCCGCCGTGGCCGCGGTCCGCGATCAGCTGCGGGCGATCCCGGACAAGGGGATCGGCTACGGCATGCTCCGGTACCTCAACCCGGTGACCGCGGCCGTGCTGCGGGAGTTGCCCGAGCCGCAGATCGTGTTCAACTACATCGGCCGCGTCGGCGCCGACGAGATCCCGGAGGCGCTGCGCGACGTCGGCTGGCTCCCGGACTTCGACGCCGACGACATCAGCGGTGCCGAGACGAGCCGGATGCCGGCGCAGGCAGTCCTCGACATCCAGTCGGTGGTGGCCGAGTCGGCCGACGGGCCGCGGCTGACGGCGTACCTGTCGTTCCCCCCGGACATCCTGTCCGCGGCGGAGGTCGATCGGTTCACCGAGTTGTGGGTGGAGGCGTTGACCGCGCTGGTGGCGCGGGCGGGGTCGCGATGAGAGCGCGTCGTGGCGGCGGCTCGTCCCGGCGTGCGGGTGAGCGTCGGCGGCGGTGAAACGGGGGTGACCCGCGCGTCCAGTCGGGTGGTCGCGCGGGTGACATGTCGGTGACGTGTATCACGATCGCCGTGGTGAGGCGATTTCGCCTGGTTGTTCGGCGGATGATCGATCGATTGAACGAGGAGGTGGACACCCTGCAGGTGGGGGGAAATCGGGCGAGTCTGCCGATGCGTGCGTTGGCCTCGATGCTGATGCGCGCACGGCGGCTGCGGACGCCGATGTCGCAATCGGACGCGGATCGTCGGCGTGCCGCACTTCAGGAGATGGGGCCGGAACAGCCGCCGTGGTGGGTGCGGACGACCTGCACGATCACCGCCGAGATCCGGGACGGGCTGCCCGTCTACGTGGTGGCTCCCCGCCGGACGAACGCGGCCGCCGTGATGATGTACCTGCACGGCGGCGGCCACAGCACACCGCTCCGGCAGGGCCACTGGAAGCTGGTCGCCAAGCTCGCGGTCGACAACGCACTGCGGGTCGTGGTGCCGGCATACGAGCTGGCGCCGCAGGGTACCCACCGAGAAGCCCTGGACCGCATGACCGCGCTGTACGAGGAGTTGGCGGCCGAGCAGGCCGAGGGTCCGTACCTGGCCGGGGACTCGTCCGGCGGCGGCCTCGTGTACGCCGTCGCACAGCGGATCCGGGATCGGGAGCTGCCGCCGTCCCCCCGGCTGTTCCTGTTCTCGCCGTGGCTCGACGCGACGCTGAACAATCCGGACATCGTCGATCTCGTGCGGCACGAGCCGATCCTCGAAGTGGCGGCCCTGCGTCGGTTCGGCAAGGACTGGGCCGGTACCGAGTCACCGGAGATCCCCGAGGTGAGTCCGATCTTCGGCGACCTGACCGGGCTCCCTCCGGTCGAGGTGTTCGTCGGGACCCGGGACCTGCTGGTGGCCGACTGCCGAGCGCTCGCGACGACCGCGGCCCGCGACGGGCTCGACGTCCGGGTGTACGAGTACGACGAGGCGTTCCACGTGTTCATGTGGTTGGGGTGGCTTCCGGAGAGCAGGCACGTCTTCCGGGTCATCCGGCGCGCGGTCCGTGACGACCGTCGCCGAGCGAACTGAAGTCTCAATGTTAGGTTGAGAGTTGGAGTCGGGGGAGTCCACACCGCGGGGGTGTAGGCAATGACGAGAAAGCAACAGTGAACATGCCGATGGTGACCAGAATGTGCACCCTCGCCCTGGCCGGCGTGGCCGCACTCCTGTCCGCCGCGCCGACCGCGACCGCGCAGTCCTCGGGTGACGCCGCGGCGGCCGCTCCGGTGACCGCACGGCTCGCGGGGGCCAACGACTGGGGGTGCCGGCCCTCGGCGGCGCATCCGCGACCGGTGGTCCTCGTCCACGGGACGTGGTCCGATGCGGCAGTGACCTGGAAGAACCTCGCGCCCGCGCTCGCTGCGGAGGGCTACTGCGTGTACGCCATCGACTACGGGCGCGACGGCGGTCTGCTCGACGGCAACCTGCTCGGAATGGTCGGAGGCGCCGACATCGACGAGTCGGCGAGGCAACTGGCCGAGTTCGTCGACCGTGTTCGGGCCGCGACGGGTGCCGCCCAGGTCGACATCGTCGGCCACTCGCAGGGCGGCACGCTCACCCGTCAGTACCTGCGTTTCGGGGGCGGCGCGGATCATGCGAATCCGGCACGGAACGCCGTGCGGACACTGGTCACCCTCGGCGCGACCAACCACGGCACGACCTTCGGTGACGTTCAGGTGCTGGGGGCGCTCGCCCAGGCCGTCGGAGTTCCGGTGATCGACCTCGCCGGCGCCACCGTCGGGCCTTCGTACGTCCAGCAGATGGTGGGGTCGCCGTTCCTGCGGGCGCTCAACGCAGGCGGCGACACCGACGCCGGAATCGACTACACCGTCGTCGCGAGTCGCGACGACCGGGTCTCGACTCCGCCCGCCGCGACGTTCCTCACCGCCGGACCGGGCGCGACCGTGCACAACGTGTGGGTGCAGGACGGATGCCAGTCCAGGAGGGTGGACCACGCGGCGCTCACCGCCGACCCACGGTCGGTGTACATCGTCCAGGTCGCCCTCGACCCGACCTACGCCACGCGCCACGCCGCACCGTGCTGAGCACGCCGGTTCGCACCGTGCTGAGCACGCCATTCCGCGCCGTGCTCGCACCGAGCTGAGTACGCCGGCCCGCGGCTTGCGCCGCGGGCCGGCGTACAGCCGCTGTGCCGAGACGAGCGTCGGTCAGGCCGGGGTGCCTGCGGCCTTGCGGTATCCGCGGATCGCGGGCCACGTGAACAGCGCGATCGCGCCGACCGACCACAGCGCGGTCTTGATCAGCGGTTCGGCGACCGGCCCGCCGAGGCTCAGGCCCTTCATCGCGTCGATCGCCGTCGACATCGGCTGATTCTCGACGAAGCCCTGCAACCAGGTCGGGTACGCCGCGGTCGGGACGAATCCGGAGTTGAAGAACATCAGCAGTGAACAGATCAGCGACAGCAACTCGACCAGGGGCAGCTTCGCGGAGGTCACCGACAACGCGGTCACCATCGTCGCGAACCCGATGCCCATCAACAGCGGCACGAACAGCAGCGCGATTCCGGCGAGAACCCCCTGGTTGAACCGGAAGCCGAGGGCGACGCCGACCAGCAGGATCAGCACCGTCGTCAGCATGATGCGCACCGACTCGGCCAGCAGGCGGCTCACCAGTCCCGACGCCCGATGCACCGGCAGGATCCAGAACCGGCTCAGCAGTCCCTTGCGCCACTCCATCTTCAGCTGCATGCCGCTGGCGATCGACCCGAACATCGCGCCGACGAGGGCGATCATCGGCGCGTAGCCGTAGACGCTGTTGATGCCGGTCGCCCTGGTCACCGAGATCCCGAGCACCGCGTTGAACATGATGAGCATCAGCGCCGGGTAGACGATCGCCTGGAGCATCGTGAACGGATCGCGCGTCCATCGGCGCAGCAGCCGCTGGGTCTGCAGCAGGCTGTGGGTGACGAGCGCCTGCCGGGAGGTCTCCGGGAACACCTCGGTGGTCTCGTGGAACGTCACCTGGGTGAGGTCGGCGGCCTCGCGGCGCTCGTGGGTGGGCGGTGCGGTCGTCGTCATCCCCGCCTCACATTCGCCCACACCGTCAGCGGTGTGAAGACCGCGAACAGTCCCACACACCACAGGATCGACGGCGTCATCAGGTGCAGGCTGGCGGTGCCGTCCGCGATCGCCCGCATCGAGATCGAGAACTGGGAGATCGGCTGGTTGCGTACGAACCACTGGGACCACTCGGGGAACTGCGACACCGGCACGAAGCCGGCCGAGAACATGCCGAGGATCAGCTGGGGCAGGGTGAGCGCCTGGCTGGTCATCTCCGGACTCTTGCTCAGCGTGCCGATCAGGTCGCCCATCAGCGACAGGGTCATCGCGATCGCCAGCGACATCCCGATGAACAGGGCGGTGTTCGCCGGCCCGCCGCTGAAGCGGAACCCGATGACGTAGCCGTAACAGATGGCGGCGATCAGCGAGATCGTGCAGTGTACGAACGAGGCTGCCATCCGGGACGCCAACGGCACGCCCGCGAAGATCGGCATCGTCTGGAACCGCGCGTTCATGCCGTTCGACGCCTCGACGGCGGCCTTGCCCGCGGCGGAGATCGCGGTGAACGCCATCGCCTGCAGCACGATGATCGGCATGACGAACTGGGCGTAGTCGATGCCCTGGAACTTCATCACGAACCGCAGCGGCAGGTAGAAACCGACCGTGAAGATCGCCGGCGCGAGCACCGCGATGAAGAACTGGCCGTTGGTCCACATGCTCCGGACGTTGCGCCCCGTCAGCGCAGACCACTGGCCCGTCGCCGTCAGCTCGGGGCGGCGGTGGCGACCGGGTCGGGCCACCACTCGGGACTCCGGCTCCGGTGGCCTGCCGTCGGACTTGGCTGCGCGCGCAGCGATCGCGGTCATGATGCTTCTTCTTCGTTCCCTTCGGCGGCTGGCTGGCCGGTGAGCGCCAGGAAGACGTCGTCGAGCGAGGGTCGGCGCAGCGCGATGTCGGCGAGCGGGATCCGGGAGATGTCGAGTCGGCGCAACACCTCGGCGAGGGTCTGCGCACCGTACTGGGCCGGGATCGACAGCCGGTCGTGGCCGGTCTCGGTGACGTACTCGGGCGGCACCAGGCTGGTCAGCACCGCGTGTACCCGGGGCAGGTCCGCCAGCCGCAACGGCACCACCTCGCAGTAGCTGCCGCCGGTGCGCTCCTTGAGCTGATCGGCGGTGCCCTCGGCGATCACGGTGCCCTTGTCGATGACGACGATGTTGTCGCTGAGCACGTCGGCCTCTTCGAGGTACTGCGTGGTCAGCAGGATCGTGATGCCCTGATCCTTGAGCGTCGACACCAGCGACCAGACACCCTGCCGGCTGCGCGGGTCGAGGCCGGTGGACGGCTCGTCCAGGAAGACCACCTCGGGCCGGGTCACCAGGCCACACGCGATGTCGACGCGGCGGCGCATGCCGCCGGAGTACCCGGCGACCTTCCGCTCGGCCGCGTACTCGAGGTCGAACTGGCGCAGCAGCTCGTCGGCGCGCGCCTTGGCGGACTGCCGGTTCAATCCCATCAGTCGTCCGAACAGCACGAGGTTCTCGCGTGCGGTGAGCGATTCGTCGAGCGCGGCGTACTGACCGGTCATCATGATCGAGCGCCGCACCGCGGGCGCCTGCGTGACGACGTCGTGGCCGGCGACGACGGCGCGACCCGAATCGGGGCGCAGCAACGTGGACAGGACGTTGACCGTCGTCGTCTTACCGGCGCCGTTGGGGCCGAGTACACCGAGAACCGTTCCGCGAGGAACTTCGAAGCTGACCCCCCTGAGCGCCTGCACTTCACCGAAGGACTTGCGGATTCCCTCGACCAGGACGGCAGAGTGGGGTGTAGGCATGCACGCGAGTATGTCATGCATCGGAATACGCCGAGGCTGACCGGCGCCCGAGATCGCCCGGACGTCGCCGGTGGTGCACGGGCCCGCGGCACCGTCCGGCGCCCGTTCGGCGTGTGTTCCCTCGTCGCGGCGGTGAGGGCGGAGTGTGTCGGGGGGACGACGGGTTGTCGGCGGCGTCCGTGACGTCGGTCACTCGAAGTTTGCCGGGCCGGCCGCGGTCGTCGCTCACAGGCGGGGTCAACTCGTCTCCTTCGGGGGTCGGGGATGGGGCCGAGGGTCATACCCGACGGCCGGTGGAGTTACGCGGGCGTGACCCAGATCGTGATGTCGGCGTGCACGACCTCGATGCCGGCCTTGTCCCGGATCGCGACCGGGACGAGGACGTCGGTGCCCTCGGTGACGGCGGCGAGGTCGAGCGGGCCGGGCAGTTCGGCGACGGCGGTCAACCCGGTCGTGGCCTTCGCGAGGTAGCGCACGTTCATCGCCTTGGGAATCCACCGGTGGGTGGCCGGGACGGTGGCCTCGGCCAGCATGCCCATCGCCGCCTCGGCCAGGTTGCACGCGGCGATCGCGTGGAAGGTGCCGATGTGGTTGTGCACCCCCCACCACTTCGGGGCGCGGACCTCGCAGCGGCCCGGTTGGAGCGCGGTGACGCGGGGGAGCACCGTGGCGAAGTACGGCACCCGCAGGCACATGCCGAGGGAGAACAGGGCCGAGCCGAGGCTGTTGTGGGGCAGTCGTTGCCAGCTGCGGTAGGTCGCGGTCGTCATGCCCCTATCTTACTTGAAAGTAAGTTATCCATCCGACCGGATTTGAAGTCGGAGCACGTCTCCGGCATACTGTTCAGGTTGCCTGGGCCAGGGACGTGCACGCGCACGGCTTTCGCCTGGCTGGAAGAGGGTCGTCGGACGCACCGGTGCAGTGACTGCGCCGCGGTGTCGGGCCGAAGCAGGACAAACGTCGACAAGACGGAAGCAGTGACCATCCGTGCTCCATCGGAGCGCGGGCCGGAACACATTCCGCTGGCCGATCCGTGTGCAAATTCGGATCGGGGAATGAGCGGGAGGGCGACACGCCCGACCGCGTGGACCGGAGCAGTTCCATGACAGATGAACAGCGGCAGCGGATCGGGTCCCCCGATCGGCATCGGTACGACTCCGATCGCCAACGTTCGTCTCCGTCCGGAACCGGGTGGGAACTGTGCAGACGAGGTAGCCCCTGACGGGTCTACGTGCAAACGAGCGTCCCCTCCGGGGGGCGCGAGGGCCTAATCACATCGGGCAAGGAAGAGGACACAAGCGTGGCGGGACAGAAGATCCGCATCAGGCTCAAGGCCTACGACCATGAGGCGATCGACGCGTCGGCGCGCAAGATCGTGGAGACGGTGACCCGTACCGGGGCCCGTGTGGTCGGGCCGGTGCCGTTGCCGACTGAAAAGAACGTGTACTGCGTCATCCGTTCGCCGCACAAGTACAAGGACTCGCGCGAGCACTTCGAGATGCGTACCCACAAGCGGCTGATTGACATCCTCGACCCGACGCCCAAGACGGTCGACGCGCTCATGCGCATCGACCTGCCGGCGAGCGTCGATGTCAACATCCAGTGAGCGCGGCGGAGACAACAACAATGACTGAGAACAAGATCAAGGGCATCCTGGGCACCAAGCTCGGAATGACCCAGGTCTTCGACGAGAACAACCGGGTCGTTCCGGTCACCGTCGTCAAGGCCGGACCGAACGTCGTCACCCAGATCCGCACCGAGGAGCGCGACGGCTACAGCGCCGTCCAGCTCGCGTACGGCGCGATCGACCCCCGCAAGGTGAACAAGCCGGTCTCCGGCCACTTCGCCAAGGCCGAGGTCACCCCCCGCCGCCACATCGTCGAGCTGCGCGTCGCGGACGCCGGCGAGTACGAGGTCGGCCAGGAGCTCACCGCTGCCGAGTTCGAGGACGGCGCCTACGTCGACGTCACCGGCACTTCCAAGGGCAAGGGCTTCGCGGGCACCATGAAGCGCCACGGCTTCGCCGGCCAGGGTGCCTCCCACGGTGCGCAGGCGGTGCACCGTCGCCCGGGCTCGATCGGTGGCTGCGCCACCCCCGGCCGCGTGTTCAAGGGCATGCGCATGTCGGGCCGCATGGGTAACGACCGCGTCACCACGCAGAACCTCACCGTCCACAAGGTGGACGCCGAGGCCGGCCTGCTTTTGATCAAGGGTGCGATCCCCGGCCGCCGGGGCGGCCTCGTGATCGTCAAGACCGCAGTGAAGGGTGGTGCGTCCGCATGACCGAGACCGCAACCAAGCTCACTCTCGACGTCCGCACGGCTGACGGTGGCACCAACGGCACCGTCGACCTGCCCGCCGAGATCTTCGACGTGACGGCCAACATCGCGCTGATGCACCAGGTCGTCGTCGCTCAGCTGGCCGCGGCGCGTCAGGGCACGCACTCGACCAAGACCCGCGGCGAGGTTCGCGGCGGTGGCAAGAAGCCGTACCGGCAGAAGGGCACCGGCCGCGCCCGTCAGGGCTCGACCCGCGCGCCGCAGTTCGCCGGTGGTGGCATCGTCCACGGCCCGAAGCCGCGCGACTACAGCCAGCGGACCCCGAAGAAGATGAAGGCCGCCGCCCTGCGCGGTGCCCTCTCCGATCGGGCCCGCAACGAGCGCATCCATGTGATCACCGAACTTGTTGCCGGGCAGACCCCGTCCACCAAGAGCGCTCGCAAGTTCCTGGGCGAGATCTCGGATCGCAAGAAGGTCCTGCTCGTCGTCGGCCGCGAGGACATCGCTGCCTGGAAGAGCGTGCAGAACCTCGAGGGTGTGCACCCCATCGCCCCCGATCAGCTGAACACCTACGACGTCCTCAACAGCGACGACGTCGTGTTCAGCGTCGAGGCCCTCAACGCGTTCGTGCACGGCCCGGCCGAGTCGGCGCAGAAGGAGGAGAGCAAGTGACCACCATCGCTGATCCCCGCGACATCCTGCTCGCACCGGTCATCTCCGAGAAGTCCTACGGACTGATCGAGGAGGGTACCTACACCTTCCTGGTGCACCCGGACTCGAACAAGACGCAGATCAAGATTGCCGTGGAGAAGGTCTTCGGCGTCACCGTGACCAGCGTCAACACCGCCAACCGTCAGGGCAAGCGCAAGCGGACGAAGTTCGGTTACGGCAAGCGCAAGGACACCAAGCGCGCGCTCGTGACCCTCTCGGCTGACAGCAAGCCCATCGAGATCTTCGGAGGACCGGTCGCGTAAGCGGGCGGGACTTGACGAGATATAGAGGACGAGAAGACTCATGGCAATCCGTAAGTACAAGCCGACTACCCCGGGCCGCCGCGGCTCGAGCGTCTCGGACTTCGCCGAGATCACTCGGTCGACGCCCGAGAAGTCGCTCATCCGCCCGCTGCACGGTCGCGGTGGTCGTAACGCCCACGGACGCATCACCACCCGTCACAAGGGTGGCGGACACAAGCGTGCCTACCGGCTGATCGATTTCCGTCGCAACGACAAGGACGGCGTGCCGGCCAAGGTCGCTCACATCGAGTACGACCCCAACCGCACCGCGCGTATCGCGCTGCTGCACTACCGGGACGGCGAGAAGCGCTACATCATCGCGCCGAAGGGCCTCGAGCAGGGTGCGCTCGTGGAGTCCGGCCCCGCGGCCGACATCAAGCCCGGTAACAACCTGCCGCTGCGCAACATCCCGACCGGTACCACCATCCACGCGGTGGAGCTGCGTCCGGGTGGCGGCGCGAAGATGGCCCGCTCGGCCGGCGCCAGCATCCAGCTCCTCGGCAAGGAGGGTCCGTACGCGACCCTGCGCATGCCGTCGGGTGAGATCCGCCGCGTCGACGTGCGCTGCCGCGCCAGCATCGGCGAGGTCGGCAACGCCGAGCAGTCGAACATCAACTGGGGCAAAGCCGGCCGTATGCGCTGGAAGGGCAAGCGCCCGACCGTCCGTGGTGTCGTGATGAACCCGGTCGACCACCCGCACGGTGGTGGTGAGGGCAAGACCTCCGGTGGTCGCCACCCGGTCAGCCCGTGGGGTAAGCCGGAAGGCCGCACCCGCAAGCCCAACAAGCCGAGCGACAAGCTCATCGTCCGCCGCCGTCGTACCGGCAAGAAGCGCTAGGAGGGAGTGAAGGATGCCTCGCAGTCTTAAGAAGGGTCCGTTCGTCGACGACCACCTCCTCGCGAAGGTGGACGTGCAGAACGAGAAGGGCACCAAGCAGGTCATCAAGACCTGGTCCCGTCGTTCGACCATCATCCCGGACTTCATCGGTCACACGTTCGCCGTCCACGACGGTCGCAAGCACGTGCCGGTGTTCGTGTCCGATTCGATGGTCGGTCACAAGCTCGGTGAGTTCGCACCGACCCGCACGTTCAAGGGTCACATCAAGGACGACCGGAAGAGCAAGCGTCGATGAGCACTGAAACCCAGAATCCCACCGCCAAGGCGGTTGCGCGCCACGTGCGCGTGACCCCGATGAAGGCGCGCCGCGTCGTGGACCTGGTTCGTGGTCGTTCCGTCGAGGACGCCCTGAACATCCTGAAGTTCGCGCCGCAGGCCGCCAGCGAGCCGGTCGCCAAGGTTGTGGCCAGCGCCGCCGCCAACGCCCAGAACAACCTCGGGCTCGACCCGAGCACGCTGGTCGTTGCCACCGCGTACGTGGACGAGGGTGCCACCCTCAAGCGTTTCCAGCCGCGTGCCCAGGGCCGTGCGTTCCGCATCCGCAAGCGCACCAGCCACATCACTGTGATCGTGGAGAGCCTGCCCAAGGCCGGCGCCTCGAACCGCAATCGCCGGAAGGGAAGTGCTCAGTAGTGGGCCAGAAGATCAACCCGCACGGCTTCCGACTGGGTATCACCACCGACTGGAAGTCCCGCTGGTACGCCGACAAGCAGTACGCGGAGTACATCAAGGAAGACGTCGCGATCCGCAAGCTCCTCGCCACCGGCATGGAGCGGGCCGGCATCGCGAAGGTGGAGATCGAGCGCACCCGGGACCGGGTTCGCGTCGACATCCACACCGCGCGTCCGGGCATCGTCATCGGCCGCCGCGGCGCCGAGGCCGATCGCATCCGCGCCGAGCTGGAGAAGCTGACCGGCAAGCAGGTGCAGCTCAACATCCTCGAGGTCAAGAACTCCGAGGCCGAGGCCCAGCTCGTGGCCCAGGGTGTTGCCGAGCAGCTGAGCAACCGTGTCGCGTTCCGTCGCGCCATGCGCAAGGCCATCCAGTCGGCCATGCGTCAGCCGAACGTCAAGGGCATCCGGGTGCAGTGCTCAGGCCGCCTCGGCGGCGCCGAGATGTCCCGCTCGGAGTTCTACCGCGAGGGTCGGGTTCCGCTGCACACGCTGCGCGCGGACATCGACTACGGGCTGTACGAGGCCAAGACCACCTTCGGCCGCATCGGCGTGAAGGTCTGGATCTACAAGGGCGACATCGTCGGTGGCAAGCGTGAGCTGTCCGCCGCGGCCCCGGCCGAGCGTCCGCGTCGTGAGCGTCCGAGCCGCCCGCGTCGTTCCGGTGCCTCGGGCACCACCGCGACCAGCACCGAGGCCGGTCGCGCCGCCACCGCCGAGGCTCCGGCCTCGACCGAATCGAATCAGGAGGGCTGACGCATGTTGATCCCACGTCGGGTCAAGCACCGCAAGCAGCACCACCCGAGCCGTTCGGGTGCGGCCAAGGGTGGCACCCAGGTGACCTTCGGTGAGTACGGCATCCAGGCTCTCGAGCCGGCGTACATCACCAACCGGCAGATCGAGTCCGCTCGTATCGCCATGACGCGCCACATCAAGCGTGGCGGCAAGATCTGGATCAACATCTTCCCGGATCGCCCGCTGACCAAGAAGCCCGCCGAGACCCGCATGGGTTCCGGTAAGGGTTCGCCGGAGTGGTGGGTCGCGAACATCAAGCCCGGTCGGGTCATGTTCGAGATGAGCTACCCGAATGAGGAGATCGCTCGCGAGGCCCTGCGTCGCGCGATGCACAAGCTCCCGTGCAAGTGCCGGATCGTCACCAGGGAGGAGCAGTTCTGATGGCTACTGGAACCCCCGCCGCAGAGCTCCGCGAGCTCACCCAGGAGGAGCTGGTCACCAAGCTCCGCGAGTCGAAGGAAGAGCTGTTCAACCTTCGCTTCCAGATGGCGACCGGTCAGCTGGACAACAACCGTCGGCTGCGCACCGTTCGTCACGAGATCGCGCGCATCTACACCGTCATGCGCGAGCGCGAGCTCGGCCTCGCCGCCGGCCCGGATGCGGGTGACGCGGCATGAGTGAGAAGGACACCGCAGTGACCGAAGAGCGTGGGACCCGCAAGGTCCGCATCGGCTACGTCGTCTCCGACAAGATGGAGAAGACGATCGTGGTCGAGCTCGAGGACCGTGTGAAGCACCCGCTGTACGGCAAGATCATCCGCCGTACCACCAAGGTGAAGGCGCACGACGAGAACGGCCTCGCCGGCATCGGCGACCGCGTTCAGCTGATGGAGACCCGACCGCTGTCGGCGACCAAGCGCTGGCGTCTGGTCGAGGTGCTCGAGAAGGCCAAGTAAGCAGTCGAATTCACTCGACAGCTCGGTGACGCGGTCCGTCCCCCCCGGGGGCGGGCCGCGTCGCGTTTTCCGGCCGGCCGGTCGCTCTCGGGGATTTGGAATCCCCCGGCGCGTTCCCTACACTGGGGCGGTTGCCTGTGGTAGTCGCGTGTCCGCACGCGGGCGGCCGCGGGGGACAGACCGCGCGTATCGGGTCGGAAATCCGCTACGTACGAAAATCCAGGTCTAGGAGAGATCAGTGATTCAGCAGGAGTCGCGACTGCGTGTCGCCGACAACACGGGTGCCAAGGAGATCCTCTGCATCCGCGTTCTCGGTGGTTCGTCTCGTCGCTACGCCGGGATCGGTGACATCATCGTCGCCACCGTCAAGGACGCCATCCCGGGTGGAAACATCAAGAAGGGCGAGGTCGTCAAGGCCGTCGTCGTGCGCACCACCAAGGAGCGCCGCCGTCCGGACGGCTCGTACATCAAGTTCGACGAGAACGCCGCCGTGCTCATCAAGGCCGACCGCGATCCTCGTGGCACCCGCATCTTCGGCCCCGTCGGCCGCGAGCTGCGCGACAAGAAGTTCATGAAGATCGTCTCGCTCGCCCCGGAGGTGCTGTGATGAAGGTGCACAAGGGCGACACCGTTCTGGTCATCTCCGGCAAGGACAAGGGCGCCAAGGGCAAGGTCATCCAGGCCTACCCGGCGACCAACAAGGTCCTGGTCGAGGGCGTGAACCGGATCAAGAAGCACACCGCGGTCTCCGCGAACCAGCGTGGCGCGTCCTCCGGCGGCATCGTGACGCAGGAAGCCCCGATCCACGTGTCGAACGTCGCGGTCATCGACTCGGACGGCAACCCCACTCGCGTGGGCTACCGGACCGACGAGAACGGCAAGCGGGTTCGGATCTCCCGTAAGAACGGGAAGGACATCTGAGATGACGAGCACTGAGAACAAGATCCAGCCCCGCCTGAAGCTTCGCTACCGCGCCGAGATCAAGGACGCGCTGAACGAAGAGTTCAAGTACGACAACGTCATGCAGATCCCCGGCGTCGTCAAGGTCGTCGTCAACATGGGTGTCGGCGACGCCGCCCGTGATGCGAAGCTGATCAACGGTGCGGTCGCCGACCTCGCCCTGATCACCGGCCAGAAGCCCGAGATCCGCAAGGCCCGCAAGTCCATCGCGCAGTTCAAGCTGCGTGAGGGCATGCCGATCGGTGCCCGCGTCACCCTCCGTGGCGACCGCATGTGGGAGTTCCTCGACCGTCTCGTGTCGATCGCCCTTCCGCGAATCAGGGACTTCCGTGGTCTGTCCGGCAAGCAGTTCGACGGCAACGGCAACTACACGTTCGGTCTCAACGAGCAGTCGATGTTCCACGAGATCGACGTCGACAAGATCGATCGCCCGCGCGGTATGGACATCACCGTCGTGACGACCGCCACCAACAACGAAGAAGGCCGTGCCCTGCTCAAGCACCTCGGCTTCCCGTTCAAGGAGAACTGAGCATGGCGAAGAAGGCACTGGTCAACAAGGCCAACAAGAAGCCCAAGTTCGCGGTCCGCGCGTACACCCGCTGCCAGAAGTGCGGCCGGCCGCACGCGGTCTACCGCAAGTTCGGGCTGTGCCGCGTGTGCCTGCGCGAGATGGCGCACGCCGGCGAGCTGCCGGGTGTTCACAAGAGCTCCTGGTGACGAACCGAAGCTGACCCGAAGGGCGCGGACTCCGTTGGAGTTCGCGCCCTTCGCGTTTTCCAGGCCAGGGTCCCGGGACGCGGACCCGCCGGATCGGTGACATGCGCAGTGCGCCAGGCGAATTGGGGATCCGACCGGTCGAGGGAGGGCGCGGAGGTGCGGATCGGGGCCGGTCTCCGTGCCCCTCGGATTTGGCCTGTGCTGCGGGTTTGCCTACACTAGAGCGGTTGCCTGGACGGCAGAGGCGCCACGCGTGCCGCCGACGTCTCTGCGACACGAACTCATTCCGGTCGGCGACTGTCGGCCGGACCAGCCGAATTGTTGTAGGCCCACGACCGGTCCGCCGGTGCTGCATGGGAACCGCAGCGAGAAAGGTGTCGAGGTCGAACCATGACCATGACAGATCCCATCGCAGACTTCTTGACGCGTCTGCGCAACGCCAACTCGGCGTACCACGACGAGGTGAAGCTCCCGCACTCGAAGATCAAGGCGAACATCGCCGAGATCCTCAAGCGTGAGGGCTACATCTCCGACTACCGCACGGAAGACGCCGAGGTGGGCAAGACCCTCATCGTCGACCTCAAGTACGGGCCC
This sequence comes from Rhodococcus olei, assembly GCF_039540555.1. Classification (NCBI taxonomy): domain Bacteria; kingdom Bacillati; phylum Actinomycetota; class Actinomycetes; order Mycobacteriales; family Nocardiaceae; genus Rhodococcus; species Rhodococcus olei. Next base: position 79,189 of record NZ_BAABFB010000009.1, read on the forward strand.
AGCCGCGAGCGTAGCCTCGCCGGCGTCCGTCGCGTTTCCAAGCCCGGTCTCCGGGTGTACGCGAAGTCCACCAACCTGCCCAAGGTTCTCGGCGGCCTCGGCGTGGCGATCATCTCCACGTCCTCCGGCCTGCTCACCGACCGTCAGGCGGCCAAGCAGGGCGTGGGCGGCGAAGTCCTCGCCTACGTCTGGTAAGGGAGGGCACCACCATGTCGCGTATTGGAAAGATTCCGGTCACCGTCCCGTCGGGCGTCGACGTGACCATCGACGGACAGGACGTCGCGGTGAAGGGCCCCAAGGGCCAGCTGTCGCTGACGATCTCCGAGCCGATCGCCGTCGCGAAGAGCGAGGACGGTGCCCTGCTGGTCACCCGTCCCGACGACGAGCGTCGCAGCCGCGCGCTGCACGGCCTCTCGCGCACCCTGGTCGCGAACCTCATCACCGGTGTGACCGAGGGGTACACCACCAAGATGGAGATTCACGGCGTCGGTTACCGCGTCGCGCTCAAGGGCCAGGACCTCGAGTTCTCGCTCGGCTACAGCCACCCGGTTCCGGTCGAGGCGCCCGAGGGCATCTCGTTCGCGGTCGAGTCGCCGACCAAGTTCTCGATCTCTGGCATCGACAAGCAGAAGGTCGGCCAGATCGCGGCCAACATCCGCCGTCTGCGGAAGTCCGACCCGTACAAGGGCAAGGGCATCCGCTACGAGGGCGAGCAGGTCCGCCGCAAGGTCGGAAAGACGGGTAAGTGATATGAGCCAGACTGCAAACCAGAAGGCCAAGCGGATTCCGCTGGGCAAGGACGTGTCCACCACGCGTCGTCTGTCGAAGACGCGTCGTCACTTCCGTCTGCGCAAGAAGATCTCCGGCACGCCCGAGCGTCCCCGTCTCGTCGTGAACCGCTCTTCGCGTCACATCCACGTCCAGCTCGTGGACGACCTCGCCGGCCGTACCCTGGCCGCGGCGTCGACCATCGAGGCGGATCTGCGTGCCGCCGAGGGCGACAAGAAGACCCTGAGCGCGAAGGTCGGTCAGCTGATCGCCGAGCGCGCGAAGGCCGCCGGCATCGAGGCCGTCGTGTTCGACCACGGTGGCCACGGCTACCACGGTCGCATCGCGGCCCTCGCGGATGCCGCTCGCGAAGGCGGGTTGAAGTTCTGATGACGAAGATTTCTAACGGAAGGACAGTCTGATGCCGGGACGTCAGAGGCGTGACGGCGGCAGCGGACCCGCCGGACAGAATGGCCCCAACACCGGGGACAACCGCGGCGGCGACCGTCGTGGCGGTCGTGACGATCGTCGTGGCCAGTCGGCCCCGAAGTCGGACCACATCGAGCGTGTGGTCGCGATCAACCGTGTGTCGAAGGTCGTCAAGGGTGGTCGTCGCTTCAGCTTCACCGCCCTCGTGATCGTGGGCGACGGCAACGGGCTCGTCGGCGTCGGCTACGGCAAGGCCAAGGAAGTTCCCGCGGCCATCCAGAAGGGTGTCGAGGAGGCTCGCAAGGGCTTCTTCCGCGTGCCGCTGATCGGCAGCACCATCACGCACCCGGTGCAGGGCGAGGCCGCTGCCGGTGTCGTCATGCTCCGCCCGGCCAGCCCGGGTACCGGTGTGATCGCCGGTGGCGCGGTGCGTGCCGTGCTCGAGTGCGCCGGTGTTCACGACATCCTCGCCAAGTCGCTCGGTAGCGACAACGCGATCAATGTCGTGCACGCGACGGTTGCCGCCCTCAAGGGCCTGCAGCGTCCCGAGGAGGTGGCCGCACGTCGTGGTCTCCCGCTCGAGGACGTGGCCCCGGCCGGCATGCTGCGTGCGCGCGCACAGGCTGGGAGCGTGAAGTAATGGCAGAGCTGAAGGTCACCCAGGTCAAGAGCTCGATCGGTGCCAAGCAGAACCAGCGCGACAGCCTGCGGACGCTCGGCCTCAAGGGCATCCGCAAGAGCGTCGTCCGCGAGGACAACGCGCAGAACCGCGGCCTGATCAACGTGGTTCGACACCTCGTCACAGTTGAGGAGGTCTAACCATGACCATCAAGCTGCACCACCTCCGGCCTGCGCCGGGTTCGAAGACCGACAAGACCCGCGTCGGTCGCGGTGAGGGATCGAAGGGCAAGACCGCCGGCCGCGGTACCAAGGGCACCAAGGCCCGGAAGAACGTGCCGGTCGCCTTCGAGGGCGGGCAGATGCCGCTGCACATGCGGCTGCCCAAGCTCAAGGGCTTCACGAACCCGAACCGGGTCGAGTACCAGGTCGTCAATGTCGGCGACCTCGCGCGGGTGTTCCCCGAGGGCGGGCAGATCGGCGTTGCCGAGCTCGTCGCGAAGGGCCTGGTTCGCAAGAACCAGCTCGTGAAGATTCTCGGCGACGGGGAGCTGACGGTTGCCGTCCAGGTGACCGCCGACAAGTTCACCGGTTCCGCCAAGGAGAAGATCACCGCCGCCGGTGGCACCGCCACCGAGCTGTGATTCGGCTCTGAACGAATTCGACGGCCGCAGCACCGCCCCGACGGGCAGTGCTGCGGCCGTTGTCGTTCCGCGCGCCGGCCGTTCGTGCCCGACGATTTGTGGGATTGCCGGGAAGTCGCTCCGGAGGCCACTGCTAGAGTTCTAGAGTTCACTCGACCATCGGGCTTTCCGCCCGCCCTCACACTTCGTCGTGCCCAGGAGGATCTTTGCTTTCCGCCTTCGTCTCGGCCTTCAGGACTCCCGACCTGAGGCGGAAGATCCTCTTCGCACTCGGCTTGATCGCGTTGTACCGGTTCGGTGCGACCCTGCCGTCACCGGGTGTCGACTACGGAAACGTCAAGGCCTGTATCGACCAGATCTCGGGTGGCGAGTCGGCGGGCATCTACTCGCTGATCAACCTGTTCTCCGGTGGTGCGTTGTTGCACCTGTCCGTGTTCGCGATCGGCATCATGCCGTACATCACGGCGAGCATCATCATCCAGCTGCTGACCGTCGTCATCCCGCGCTTCGAGGAGCTCCGCAAGGAGGGCCAGGCGGGTCAGGCGAAGATGACCCAGTACACGCGGTACCTGTCGGTCGCGCTCGCCGTCCTGCAGTCCACCGGCATCGTCGCGCTCGCGGCACGCGGCCAGCTGCTGCAGGGGTGCCAGGAGGACATCCTCGCCGACGACTCGGTGTTCGCCCTGGTGACGATCGTGCTGGTCATGACCGCCGGCGCGGCGCTGGTGATGTGGATGGGTGAGCTGATCACCGAACGCGGCATCGGCAACGGCATGTCGCTGCTGATCTTCTCCGGTATCGCGTCCCGGATGCCTGCCGAGGGCAAGGCGATCCTCGACGCTCGCGGTGGTCTCGTCTTCACCCTGTTCTGTTTCGCCGCGCTCGCGCTGATCGTCGGCGTGGTGTTCGTGGAGCAGGGACAGCGCCGGATCCCGGTCCAGTACGCGAAGCGGATGGTGGGCCGCAAGATGTACGGCGGCTCGTCCACGTACCTGCCGCTGAAGGTCAACCAGGCCGGCGTCATCCCGGTGATCTTCGCGTCGTCGCTGCTGTACCTGCCGAACCTGATCGCGCAGCTGACCGGTGCGACCACGACCGCCGACCCCAGCTGGTGGCAGCGGATCATCAACCAGTACCTGGTGAACCCGGCGAACCCGGTCTACATCCTCATCTACTTCCTGCTCATCGTCTTCTTCACCTACTTCTACGTCGCGATCACCTTCAACCCGGAGGAGCGCGCCGACGAGATGAAGAAGTTCGGCGGCTTCATTCCCGGTATCCGGCCCGGCCGGCCCACGGCGGACTACCTGAACTACGTGCTCAGCCGCATCACGTTGCCGGGTGCCATCTACCTCGGCGCGATCGCGGTCCTGCCGAACCTGTTCGTCGGGCAGGGTGCGGCGGGTGCCAGCATCTTCGGCGGTGCCGCGGTGCTGATTCTCGTCAGCGTCGGCCTCGACACCGTGAAACAGATCGAAAGTCAGCTCATGCAGCGCAACTACGAAGGGTTCCTCAAGTGAGACTCGTCCTCGTTGGACCTCCCGGTGCCGGTAAGGGCACCCAGGCCGCCATCCTGTCCGAGAAGCTCGGAGTTCCGCACATCTCGACGGGCGACCTGTTCCGCGCGAACATCGGGCAGCAGACCGCGCTCGGGCTCGAGGCGAAGAAGTACATGGACGCCGGTGAGCTGGTTCCGAGCGAGATCACCAACAACATGGTCAAGGCCCGGATCGCCGAGCCGGACGCGGTCAACGGCTTCCTGCTCGACGGGTTCCCGCGCACGGTCGACCAGGCCAAGGCGCTCGAGGGCATGCTCACCGAGTCCGGCGCGAAGCTCGACGCGGTGCTCGCGTTCGACGTCGTCGACGACGTCGTCGTCGAGCGGATGCTGGCCCGTGGCCGCGCGGACGACACCGAGGACGTGATCCGCAACCGGATGCGCGTGTACCGCGAGGAGACCTCGCCGCTGCTCGACCACTACCAGGACATCACGGTCACCGTCGACGCGGTCGGCGAGATCGACGAGGTCAACGCCCGCGCGCTGGCCGCGCTCGGCAAGTAAGCGGCGTCGTGGGCTTTCGTCGCAAGAAGGTCGTTCCGTTCCGCACGGCCGGTGAGCTCGACGCCATGGCCGCGGCGGGTGCGATCGTCGGCGCAGCGCTCGTCGCGGTGCGGGCGGCGGCGAAGCCCGGCGTCAGCACCCTCGAACTGGACCGGATCGCCGAGCAGACGATCCGGGACGCCGGTGCGGTGCCGTCGTTCCTCGGCTACCACGGTTTCACGGGGTCGATCTGCTCGTCGGTGAACGATCGCGTGGTCCACGGCATCCCGTCCGCGGCCGACGTCCTCGCCGAGGGTGATCTGGTGTCGATCGACTGCGGTGCGATCCTCGACGGCTGGCACGGTGACTCGGCGTGGACGTTCGGGGTCGGGGAGATCTCCGCCGCCGACAGCGACTTGAGCGAGGCCACCAGGCTGTCGATGGAGGCGGGCATCGCCGCGATGCTGCCCGGTAGCCGGCTCACCGACATCTCGCACGCGATCGAGCTGGGCACCCGGGCGGCGGAGCGGGCACACGGACGCAGCTACGGCATCGTCGACGGCTACGGCGGTCACGGCATCGGGCGCGAGATGCACATGGATCCGTTCCTGGCGAACGAGGGCGCGCCCGGCAAGGGTCCGCAGTTGGTGGTCGGGTCGGTGCTGGCGATCGAGCCGATGCTGACGCTCGGCACCACCGAGACCGAGGTGCTCGACGATGACTGGACGGTGGTGACCATCGACGGTTCGCGTGCCGCGCACTGGGAGCACACCGTCGCGGTGACCGAGGACGGACCCCGGATCCTGACGGTCCGCCCCGAGTAGAACCCGGACGTCGCCGAACGGGCCCTTGCGTGTGCAAGGGCCCGTTCGGCGTTTCCGGATCAGGCTTCCATCAGCAGGGTCACCGGGCCGTCGTTCACCGACGCCACCCGCATGTGGGCGCCGAAGTGGCCCGTCTCGACGGTGGCGCCGAGGTCACGCAGCGCGGCGGCGAAGGCGTCGACGAGGGGTTCGGCGACCGGCCGGGGGGCCGCCGCGGACCAGGACGGCCGGCGACTCTTGCGGGCGTCGCCGAGCAGCGTGAACTGGCTGACGACGAGGATCGGGGCGCCGAGGTCGGAGGCGGACTTCTCGTCGTCCAGGATGCGGAGTTTCCAGATCTTCGCCGCGAGCGTGGCCGCGATGGACCCGGTGTCGTCGTGGCCGACGCCGAGCAGGACCAGCAGTCCCTGCCGGGCGGGGGAGATGCGGGCCACGACCTCGCCCTCGACCTCGACGGTGGCCTCGGTCACGCGTTGGACGACCGCGCGCATGTCTGATCCTTTCGTGCGGGACGCGGCCGCATTTGGCCTGGTGGGGGAACTCCGGTAAAGTGGATCAATGGTGCGCCCTGCGTGCCGGTCGGTTGCTGTATCGGTCCCGCTTCCCGCGTCGTTCTCGGGGTGCACTCGAACACGGCGCACGGCCGGTTCTCGATCGCGTCCGCACCACCGTAACGGAGAACGATGCCCACCAACGGATCGCGGAGGATATGGCTAAGAAAGACGGGGCCATCGAGGTCGAGGGACGAGTTGTCGAGCCGCTGCCCAATGCGATGTTCCGCATTGAGCTGGAGAACGGCCACAAGGTCCTCGCACACATCAGCGGCAAGATGCGGCAGCACTACATTCGCATCCTGCCGGAAGACCGGGTCGTCGTAGAGCTCTCGCCCTACGACCTTTCTCGCGGTCGCATCGTCTACCGGTACAAGTAGCAGACTTCCCGGACCACACCCGGTTCGGGAGAGGTATGTCCACCGGCCGGTGGGCGACACATCAGGAGATTAGACAGACGTGAAGGTTCAGCCGAGCGTCAAGAAGATCTGCGAGAAGTGCAAGGTGATCCGCCGTCACGGGCGGGTCATGGTGATCTGCGAGAACCTGCGCCACAAGCAGCGTCAGGGCTAGATCGCTTCTCCTCGAAGATCTGCTTGGCAACAAGCACAGATGACCTTCCAGCACCAGCCGGCGTTCACGGCCGCCGGATCCGCCGCCCTCGGGTGACGGGTCCACGAGGCAGACGTCGGTGCACCCCCGGTACGGAGGCCGGGGCCCCACTGAGTTAGTTGAGAGACGTACCAGCGCCGCTCGGGACACCGAGCGGCGGGGTGACACAGGGGACGGGCTGGGAGCAGACCTCCGCACACCGAAAAGGAATGCCAGATGGCACGACTCATGGGTGTCGATCTTCCCCGCGAAAAGCGGATGGAGATCGCACTGACCTACATCTACGGCGTCGGCCGTACCCGCGCGAAGGAGATCCTCGCCGGCACCGGTGTCAACCCGGACCTGCGCAGCAAGGACCTCTCCGACGACGACCTCACCAAGCTCCGCGACTACATCGAGGGCTCGGAACTCAAGGTCGAGGGTGACCTGCGTCGCGAGGTGCAGGCCGACATCCGTCGCAAGATCGAGATCGGCTGCTACCAGGGCCTGCGCCACCGTCGTGGTCTGCCCGTGCGTGGACAGCGCACCAAGACCAACGCGCGTACCCGTAAGGGTCCGAAGCGCACCGTCGCAGGGAAGAAGAAGTAATGCCTCCGAAGTCACGTAGCACCGGTCCGAAGAAGACCCAGAAGGCGCGTCGCAGGGACAAGAAGAACGTCCCGCACGGTGCCGCTCACATCAAGAGCACCTTCAACAACACGATCGTGTCCATCACGGACCCGGCCGGCAACGTCATCTCGTGGGCGTCCTCGGGCCACGTGGGCTTCAAGGGTTCGCGTAAGTCCACGCCGTTCGCCGCGCAGCTGGCCGCCGAGAACGCCGCCCGCAAGGCGCAGGAGCACGGCGTGAAGAAGGTCGACGTCTTCGTCAAGGGCCCGGGCTCGGGACGCGAGACGGCGATCCGCTCCCTGCAGGCCGCCGGCCTCGAAGTCGGCACCATCTCCGATGTCACCCCCCAGCCGCACAACGGCTGCCGTCCGCCCAAGCGGCGTCGCGTCTAAACGGGAAAGGAAGGTAAAAGCACATGGCTCGTTACACCGGCCCCGTTACCCGTAAGTCGCGTCGTCTGCGTGTCGACCTCGTCGGAGGCGACCAGGCGTTCGAGCGTCGCCCCTACCCGCCGGGCCAGCACGGCCGCGCGCGGATCAAGGAGAGCGAGTACCTGCTCCAGCTGCAGGAGAAGCAGAAGGCCCGCTTCACCTACGGCGTGATGGAGAAGCAGTTCCGTCGCTACTACGAGGAGGCGGTCCGTCGCCCGGGTAAGACCGGCGAGAACCTGCTCCGCATCCTCGAGACCCGTCTCGACAACGTCGTGTACCGGGCCGGCCTGGCCCGCACCCGTCGTCAGGCTCGCCAGCTCGTGACCCACGGTCACTTCCTGGTGAACAACAAGAAGGTCGACATCCCGAGCTACCGGGTTTCCCAGTACGACATCATCGATGTCCGGGACAAGTCGCTCGCGACGCTGCCGTTCCAGATCGCCCGTGAGACCTACGGCGATCGCCCCACCGCGGGCTGGCTGCAGGTTGTCCCCGGTCGCCTGCGGATCCTGGTCCACCAGGAGCCGGAGCGCGCGCAGATCGAGGTGCCGCTGCAGGAGCAGATGATCGTCGAGTTCTACTCGAAGTAAAGCCTCACGGCTCGTGCGCGGTTTGTGGGTTCGGCGGGTTCTCCCGACTCGGACTCCCAGGCCGCGCACGGGCGCCGGAGGCGCCATCCAACGGGGCGTCAAATAGCGGACGCCCGCACAGGAGGAGAACCAATGCTCATTTCTCAGCGACCCACGCTGACCGAAGAGGTCATCGCTGACAACCGCTCGAAGTTCGTCATCGAGCCCCTTGAGCCCGGCTTCGGGTACACGCTCGGCAACTCGCTTCGCCGCACCCTGCTCTCGTCGATCCCCGGCGCTGCTGTCACCAGCATCCGCATCGACGGCGTCCTGCACGAGTTCACCACCGTTCCCGGGGTGAAGGAAGATGTCACCGACATCATCCTGAACCTCAAGGGCCTGGTCGTGAGCTCCGACGAGGACGAGCCGGTCACCATGTACGTCCGCAAGCAGGGCCCCGGGGTCGTGACTGCGGGTGACATCGTGCCTCCGGCCGGCGTCACGGTGAACAACCCGGATCTGCACATCGCCACCCTGAACGACAAGGGCAAGCTGGAGATCGAGCTCGTCGTCGAGCGCGGTCGCGGCTACGTCCCCGCCGTCCAGAACAAGGCGTCCGGCGCCGAGATCGGCCGCATCCCGGTCGACTCGATCTACTCGCCGGTGCTCAAGGTCACCTACAAGGTGGAGGCCACCCGCGTCGAGCAGCGCACCGACTTCGATCGGCTGGTGCTGGACGTGGAGACCAAGAACTCCATCACCGCGCGGGACGCGCTCGCCTCGGCGGGCAAGACCCTGGTTGAGCTCTTCGGTCTGGCCCGTGAGCTGAACGTCGAAGCGGAAGGCATCGAGATCGGACCCTCGCCCGCCGAGGCCGACCACATCGCCTCCTTCGGACTGCCGATCGAGGACCTGGACCTGACGGTCCGGTCCTACAACTGCCTCAAGCGCGAGGGTGTGCACACCGTCGGCGAGCTGGTTGCCCGCACGGAGTCCGATCTGCTCGACATCCGCAACTTCGGTCAGAAGTCCATCGACGAGGTGAAGGTCAAGCTGCACTCGCTCGGCCTCGCTCTGAAGGACAGCCCGGCTTCGTTCGATCCGTCCACCGTCGCCGGCTACGACGCGGCGACCGGAACCTGGAGCGACACCGACGCCGGTGCCTTCCACGAGGGTGAAGGCAACGACCAGGACTACGCCGAGACCGAGCAGCTGTAACAGCTCTCGCCGGTCCTTACTAGGAGATTCATCATGCCCAAGCCCAAGAAGGGTGCCCGCTTCGGCGGGTCGGCTTCGCACCAGAAGGCGATCTTCGCCAACCTGGCCACCGCGCTGTTCGAGCACGGTCGCATCACCACCACCGAGGCCAAGGCCAAGGCTCTGCGTCCGTACGCCGAGAAGATCGTGACCAAGGCGAAGGGCGGCACCCTGGCCGACCGTCGCGAGGTCCTCAAGGTCATCCGCAACAAGGATGTCGTGCACACCCTGTTCGCGGAGATCGGTCCGTTCTACGCGGAGCGTGACGGCGGCTACACCCGCATCATCAAGACCGTCCCCCGCAAGGGTGACAACGCCCCGATGGCGATCATCGAGCTCGTCAAGGAGCAGACGGTCACCTCCGAGGCCAACCGCGCTCGCCGCGTCCAGGCGTCGCAGGAGGCCAAGGTCGAGGAGACCGAGGTCGTGGAGACCGAGGTCGTCGAGGCTGCTGCCGAGGAGGCCCCGGCCGCCGAGGCCGAGTCCGCCGACGAGGCCAAGAAGGACTAACGCTGAACGCGTCAGAACCTGCGATCGAACCCGCCGCTCCCACCCGGGACGGCGGGTTCGTTCGCTTTCGACTGGACATCACGTACGACGGCACCGACTTCTCGGGGTGGGCCCGCCAGCCCGGCCTGCGGACCGTGTGCGGCGTGCTCGAGGACGCGATCTCGACGGTCCTGCGGCAGCCGGTGCAGTTGACCGTCGCGGGGCGCACCGACGCCGGGGTGCACGCAAGCGGACAGGTCGCGCACGTGGACGTCGAGGGTGGGATCGAGGAGCCGGATCGGTTGGTGCGCAGGCTCGCCCGCTTCCTGCCCCCGGATGTGCGGGTCACGGCGATCGCCGCCGTGCCCCTCGAGTTCGACGCTCGGTTCTCGGCGATCCGACGTCACTACGAGTACCGGGTCACGACGGCGCGGTACGGCGCCGAGCCGCTGCGGGCGCGCGACACCGTGTCGGTGCCGAAGGTGCTCGACCTCGACACGATGCGGGCGGCCTCACACGCGTTGCTCGGCCTGCACGACTTCGCCGCGTTCTGCCGGCGCCGGGAGGGCGCGACAACGGTGCGGGAACTGCAGCGCTTCGACTGGACGCGTGAGGGCGACATTCTGACCGCTCATGTCAGCGCCGACGCGTTCTGCTGGTCGATGGTCCGCAGCCTGGTCGGTGCGGTGCTCGCGGTGGGGGAGGGCCGGCGCACCGTCGAGTGGACGTCGGGGCTGCTGCGGGAACGGGAACGGTCCAGTGCGGTCCTCGTCGCGCCCGCGCACGGGTTGAGTCTGGTCCGGGTCGACTATCCGGCGAACGAGGACCTGGCTGCTCGCAACGCCGCGACCCGTGAGGTGCGGGCCCTGCCCGGCGGCTGCTGCGGCGACTGACCGGTCGTTTCGCTCGCCCAGTCGCAATGTGCCCGTGCACACGTGTCGGATGGGACGCGTGGGACTCCCGTGCCCCGCTGACCTGGCTGATCTCCCACTGTCCGGTTATGTCGGGTTGCTGTCGAGTTGGACACCTGGTCAACTGGAGCCGGTGCCGAACCCCGGGGCTCAGCTCGGGACGTCGGGGGTGGGGCGGCATCACAGGTGGTGAGTGGACGCCCCGGAGGGGGTGGCGTCCACTCACCACCGCACGCCGCGACGGCCGGGTGACCGAACGCGGCGGACGCCGGACCCGCGCGGGTCGGCCCGGACTCGACCGAACCCGTCGGGTCAGCCGGCGAGCGACCGCGCGATGACGAGGCGCTGAATCTGGTTGGTGCCCTCGAAGATCTGGGTGATCTTGGCCTCCCGCATGTACCGCTCGACCGGGAAGTCCTGGGTGTAGCCGTAGCCGCCGAACACCTGCACCGCGTCGGTGGTCACCTTCATCGCGGCGTCGGTCGCGACGAGCTTGGCGACGGAGGCGTTTCGCGAGTACGGCAAGCCGGCGTCGCGGCGGCGGGCGGCGTCGAGATAGGTGGCACGGGCGGAGTCGACCGCGGCCGCCATGTCGGCGAGCACGAAGCCGAGGCCCTGGTGGTCGATGATCCGCTTGCCGAACGCCCTGCGCTCCTTGGCGTAGGCGACGGCGTCGTCGAGCGCGCCCTGGGCGAGGCCCACGGCGACCGCCGCGATCCCGAGCCGGCCGGAGTCGAGTGCGCTGAACGCGATCGGCAGGCCCTGGCCGGGCTTGCCGATCATCCGCTCGGCGGGGACGAACGCGTCGTCGTAGTGCGCCGACGTGGTCGGGACCGCGCGCAGGCCCATCTTCTCCTCGGGCTTTCCGAAGCTCAGCCCCTCCGTGTCCTTGTCGACGAAGAAGCAGGACACGCCGCGGGAGCCGTCGTCGCTGGTGCGCGCGAACAGGGTGTAGAAGTCGGCGCGGCCGCCGTTCGTGATCCATGCCTTGCTGCCGTTGATCCGGTAGCCGCCCGGGACCTCGGTCGCCTTGCACGCGAGGGCCGCGGCGTCGGAGCCGGCCTGCGGTTCGGACAGGCTGTACGCGCCGATGGTGTTGCCCCCCAACATGTCCGGCAGCCACTTCGCCTTCTGTTCGTCGGTGCCGTGGGTGGCCATCGCGAAGCACGAGAGGCTGTGCACGCTGGTCGCGACCGCGACCGCCGCCCACCGGGAGGCGAGTTCCTCGAGGACCTGCAGGTACACCTCGTACGGCTGGTTTCCGCCGCCGTACTCCTCGGGGTACGGCAGGCTCAGCAGGCCCGCGGCGCCGAGCGCGGGGAAGACGCCGTCGGGGAAGGTCTCGTTCTTCTCGCACTCGTTCACGCGTGGTGCGAGCACCTTGTCCGCGACGTCGCGGGTCAGGTCGATCAGGTCGTGTGCTTCCTGGGTCGGGAGCAGGCGGTCGACGGGCACGGGGTCTCCTTCGGCACGTATCGGTACTGTCAACGATACTCCAGTACAATTATTGGTATGGCAACCCAGGTCCGCGGCGCCGCGCGCCGCGCCCAGCTCCTCGCCCAGCTCGTCGACCTGCTGCTGGCCGAGGGATTCGCGCACCTCACGCTCGAGGAGATCGCCGGTCGCCTGCGGTGTTCGAAATCGACCCTCTACTCGTTGGCGGCCAGCAAGGAGCAGTTGGTCCGGGCCGCGACCGTGCACTTCTTCCGTGGGGCGACAGAGCGGGTGGAGCGATCCGTGGACGGCGTCGTCGACGCGCGCGACCGGATTCGCCTCTACCTCGAGGCGGTCGGCGAGCAGCTGCGTCCGGCGTCCGCCCGGTTCATGGCCGATCTCGCGGACAACGACGTGGTCCGGGAGGTGTACGAGCGCAACACGGCGATCGCGGCCCGGCGGGTACAGGACCTCATCACCGACGGTGTTCGGTCCGGCGAGTTCCGCGACGTGCACGCCGCGTTCGTCGCCGACGTCACCGCCGCGACGATGGTGCGGATTCAACGCAGGCAGGTCCGTGAGGCGACCGGGCTCGACGACGCGCAGGCCTACCAGGAACTTGCGTCTCTCGTTACCAACGGCCTGGCGATGTGATCCGGCGAGGTCCTTCGAATGCCTCGTGATCAGCGGAAACGATCTTGGACGAATGTATAGAACTTTCGCTGATTCGGTCACGGTCCGGCTACACGCTGGTTAAGGTGAGCACACTTTGCGCGTTAGCTGGCCGCGGGGATCCACGCGAGCGCGTCCCGTGCTCGTGGAGGAGATGTGGATGGCGCGTCCGATTGTGCGTCGGGTGGTGGCGGCCGGTGGTGCCGCGGCCATGGCGGCGGTGGGTGCCGGTACCGCGGGGCTGTTGGGCGCCGGGGTGGCGTCGGCGGCGTCCGGGTCGGTGACGTGGGATGACGGGAATGAGCGGATCACTCGCACGATCAGTGAG
>NZ_BAABFB010000010.1:0-55840 GCF_039540555.1 Rhodococcus olei
ATGATCGCCACCATGTCGCGCCGTCTCGCCCGCACCGCCTGACCCGACCGGAGTATTCAGATGCGCTCTAAGGGAAGTGTCGACCCGCTCCTCTCCTCGCAGGCAGAGGTGTTCACCTGTAGCGGGTCGTACTGGGCCGCCTGTGGACCGGAGAGGTTGACCGGTCGGTGATCACACTTCACGAGGCTCCTGATCACACAGATCTGAATTGGTTTCGTTTGCCGTCGGGGTCGCGTGCTTGTTCCTGAGTTCAGCGCTCGCGGACAAGTTCGGGATGGCGGGCGCGAAGATGCCAGCCGCACAACGTCACGCCTTCGTCGGCGAGCCACGGCCATGCGGACCGATCGACCATGGCGAGCTCGGCGAGTGCGTCCGCGACGGTGTACGCGCCGTTCGCATGGCTGCGGAGCACTGCGGTGGGGTCGTTCCAATCGATCGCGGCCGCCTTCGGGTCGAGGGGGCCATATTGGGCGATGATCGCCGTGTCAGCCGCCTCCGTGTATTCGCCGCGGACAACCGCTACCCGGATGTCCCAGTCGATCTCGGCGGTGGTGTCGAGGGCTGCGACGCGCCACCATCGGGGGTCGGCATCCGAGGCGATCAGGACGGCGACGAAGGGGATCGGGTCGCGTTCGGTCGGCGCGGTGACGGTGCCGATCACCACGGCAACGTCGTCGTCGACGACCGCAAGAGGGTGTTCGGACATGCTCAGTCGGGGTGCGTCGCGCAGTCGTGGGCACGGATGCGAATCTCCGGCTTCCCCAGCTGCCAGAAGTTGTGCGAGGAATCTGCCGGTTGTGCGCCGTGCCATCGACCAGCGGTCACCCTCGGCGATGGCCTCGAGGAGTTGCCCGCCAACCCCGCACATTCCGCTTCGTCTCGGATCCCTGTTGCGTGTCATCAACGCATCATGGGCCACCGACTCTCCCGGCATCCGAACACTTCTCGGGACGCCCCGTCCGCGACTTCATACCACTGCTGGTGGACCAGCATGAAGAGCAGGAACCGGTGCGAAATCGAGGACTGATGCAAGCGGCCGTGGATGCTTCACCGACACCACAATCCCCACACGGGTGGAGCCGACCGATCCACGGCCACCTGATCATCCGCTCGGAGCGACCCGACCGAGGACACCGGTGGAAACGCCGGGCAGACCGGCGGCTCACCCGTGCCGTGAATCCAGGACCCCTCCGAAAACAACCGCGGGTGAGATCTGAATCAACGACGGTTGATCAGGGTTCAGGCTCAGCCTTGGACGTCGGCGTCGGCGAGTACGGGCGTGAGGTCGACGCCGGGCGGGGGACGGAGGCGGCGTAGGTTGCCGTCGATACTGGTGACATACAGCGCCCAACCCTGTCCGTCGCGGGCGATCCGGACCGAGGTCGGGCCGTTGGGCAGCATCGGGCTCGACATCTGCCAGCCGGTGGCGATGGCGCAGGTGGCGCCCGTCGCCGGATCCATGCTGTAGACGCGGCCGGAGGTGTCGCCGGCGAGGTAGAGCTGCCCGGCGTGGGTGGCCACCATGTCGTCGAGGCCCGGGAAGAGGCCGTCGTGAACGCCGGCGACCACAGTCGCGTCCATCGGCGCATCCAGCGGAATCCTCAGCACCTGCGAGGTGAAGTCGTTCTCGGTGTAGATGGCTGTCTGGTCCGCTGTCAGCGCAATACCGTTGGGGTAGGGCGTATTCGACCAGTGCGGGGTGAATTCGCCGGTGGACGGCCGATACCGGCTCATGCCCACCGGAAATGGAATCGACAGATGGGAGATGAGCAGGTCCCCGTCGGGAAGCAACAGCAACCCGTTGGGTTGAACCAGCCCGGGCAACAGCGTGGTCACCGCGCCGGTGGTCACGTTGTAGCGCCGTAGGGTGCCGGTGCCGGTGAACGCGGTGCCGTCGCCGGTGAGGAAGTACAGATCGTCACCGACCAGCCGCAACCCAGCCGGGTTGTCCAGGCCCGACAGCAGCGTGGTGACCTCGCCGGTGGAATCGACGTGGTACAGGACGCCTTTCACGATGCCGGAGAGGTAGAAGCCGCCGACGCCGTCGGGCTCGAGATTCTCCAGACCACCCAGACCCGACGCGAGAATGTCGGCCTGCCAGCCCTCCGCGCACGAAGCGCCATCGGTCTGCGCGTGCGAGGAGCCAGCGGTTTCCGCGTGCGCGACCGGTGCGGTCGCCATCAGTCCCGCGACGGCGGCCGCCGCACATGCACTCGACAGCAACCTGTGAATCCGACGAACTGCTCCCACCCCGATCGGCATGCGGCAGATCCTATCGACGGGGACGTACATCCGCAGTGCCAACAGGGCCGACAAACGAGCCGCACCCGGTCCGTCGAGCAGAAGCGGTCGCAAGGAAGAATCGCACGCTGCGGCGCTTGATGCGCCAATCACCATGCACTCATCGGCATTTCGCACGTTTGGCAGCTGTCCGCGCGGGCCGGAGAGCGTTCCTGTGTGCGCTGTCGACCCCCGGATCACTCGAACGCCGGCGCCACGGTCTCGGTGCGGGTCGACGAGGGAAGCATCGACCCGCACCGGTTTCGACGACGCGCCCACTCATTTCACCCGGATCGGGCGAGGCCGGCCGTGGGGCGCGGCACACAGGATGGTCGATGCATCCGCCCGTGTGGGCCCGGAATGTCGGCGGCGAACAGGGAGAACGGTCATGGCAGAGTACGTGGCACCGAGGCACGAGGCTCCGCCGCCGGCAGTCACCGGCCGCCGCCTCTCCTACCTGGCCTTCGCCGTGATCGTCATCGCATACCTCGCGATCATCAAGATCAGCGGGGCGCTGATCGGCGGCTGGGCCGACGAGGACGACACCCTGACCACCCGAGGGGTGGTCTTCACCATGCTGATCCCGCTCGGGCTCTCGGTGATCTTCACCTACGGTGTCGTCGCCGCGCTCGGGTGGTGGCGACCGGTGATGAAGGACGACCGCCCGGTCAACCGATGGGTCTGGGTCGTGCCCGCGATCCTCCTCGGCGCGATCCTGCTGGGAATCAACTACAGCGCGCTGGCGGAAAAGGGCTGGCTGTTCGTTGTCTGCCTCCTCATCGCGACGCAGTTCGTCGGTTGGGGTGAGGAGGGAATGTTCCGCGGCATCGGGGTGACGGTGCTGCGCCGGCACGGCCTGCGTGAGGGCCAGGTCGCCCTGTGGTCCAGCCTCGTCTTCGGCGTGGTGCACCTGTCGAACGCCTTCACCGGCGGCGGCGCCTCCGCGATCGCGCAGGCGATCATCGTCAGCCTCGCGGGGTACTTCTTCTACCTCACCCGCCGTGTCTCGGGCAGCAACGCGCTCAACTCGGTCACGCACGGACTCTTCGACTTCTCACTGCTCAGCGGTAGCGTCATCCTGTTGGACCAGCAGGCGTACCCGGGTACCTTCGCGCCCCTCCTGGCCTACCCCGTCCTCGCGATCATCCTGCTCGTCAAACGGCGCCACATCGAACCCGCCCCATCCCCCGCCGCCGACGGCGGCACCGTCACATCCCACGCATAGGCAGCCGGCCGGCGTGACGTCAACCTCGCGCCGGCCGGCATCGTCCAGGCCGGACACCGCCGGCGAGACACCGTCAGCAGCGCGGGCCGGAGAGGGTTCCTGTGTGTGCTGTCAGCCCGGCGGCATTCGAACACCTGCCACATGATCTCGGTACGGGTCGATTACACGAATCCGCAGACCGAGCCGCCCGACCACGCGATCGGTCGGTGCAGTGGTGGCCCGTCGACGAAGATTCATCATCTCGTCGACGGTCACGGCCTACCTTTCGTGGTGCTCGTCCCGCCCGGTCGATCCGGCGACAGCCCGGCATCCCGCACTTGCTCGGCCACCTGTGCGTTTCCCCGCAACGTCGTCGAACGCCGGTCTCCCACCTGAAGTGGCGCGGCCTGGCTACTCGCTATGACAAGCTCGCGATCGTCTACCGAGCATCCGCCGTCCTGACTGCGGTTGTCACCTGGACCCGCAAATTGTCGAGCACGTGCTACTTCTGGCCCTCGTGCTCGTCCTCGCTGGGGATGGGATGATCTGGCCGCAGGGTTGGGTGGCGCGGCTCGGTTGTGGTTGTGGCAGTGTCGTGTCTTCGAGGTGACACGGAGCGGTGGCGACCATCTCGTTGCAACAACAGCAGCACAACCACCCCAGCGAGCACGATGCCGATCAGATTGACGCCGAGTTGCGCGAGCGAGCTCAGCACAACATTCCACTTGCCCGCAAACACCGCGACGACGGCCAATCCGGCAGCCGGCACTGTCGTTACCGAGATGAACACGCCCACCAGGACAGTGGAGGAGTAGGTGACCAGTGCCAGCATGCCTGCCGCCCCCGCCAGCAGCGCCACCACCAGTGAAAATGGCCCCACCTCGTAGATGAAGTCGAAGGCGCGAGCGTTCTCGACATCACCGGTCCCAATCCAGCCCAGACGAATCCACAGCAGTGTGGCCAGCGCGGTGACCACCATCGCGGCCGGAAACGAGATGGCCAGGGTACGTGCCGAATTCCGCACGAGCCCGATGTCTCGGCGAACCAGACCAACCGAAAGCGCCGCCAGTGGTCGGAATTCGGGCCCAACCACCATCGCCCCCACCAGGGTAAGCGGAGAGGCCGTCGCCACTCCTACCGCTGACAACAGGAACGCGATCGTCAGAAACACCAGGAATGTGGGCGTCAGTCGGGCCCCCTCGCGCACGTGACCGAGCAACTGGGCCCACACCACAGCTTCTTCCGGCCGTATGGGAGCCGCAGCTTCCGCCCGCTCCCCGGCGCGGGAAAGCATGGTCCCCGACGGCTCTACCAAAATACCGCCCGTCCGCACGAGATCCAGCGCGGTCAACGCCGCAAGCACATCATTCGCGCAGGCACGCGCCACATCCGCCTCGATCACATCGCCGGGCGGATCGATGGCGGCACCGAGTGCGAGCGTCACATGGGTGGCGCCGGGTTCGGCAGCCAGCGTGTGCAGCACTTCTGCGGACCGGTCACTCGGCGAAATGACGCGCAGATGCAGCACAGCATTGCCCCCTCCGGCCGGCAGTGGTGTGACCGAGCGACGGCCAGTTCATCGCAAGCAATCGTAGCGGGCCACTTGGCCACCCCTGACTTCCGGCCGTTCCTTCCGACGCTTGCGATACGCATCAGATCTCGGCGATGTGGGTATTGGTGACGAACCGGTCCACGACCTGCGCTGTCTCTCGATCGGCTCGTAGGTTCGATTGCGGTCAGGTAGGACGGGCGCGGAGGTGGAAGTAGCAGCCAACATCTGTCAGGCATACCCGAGGTGTTGAGCCAGGCAGCGAACGAAGACCGAGGGGAGGCAGAACCCTCTTGGAGCCCCACGGCCGCTGGGGTGACAGGAAGCTCCCCGAGCTGTCCCCCCGGTCTCCTACGGCACGCTACGACCCGTCGGTTCGGCCACGACGCTGCTCCGACATGCAAGTCGGAAGCCTGAGGCCCGCATCACACAACAAACAGGCCCCCGCCCTCCATCGGGAGGGCAGGGGCTGTCAGCCAGGTTACGAGGCGGTCGCATCCTTCAAACGATCGAACGCCTTACGGAGCAGCTCACCGTAGTGCTCCGGGTCCGGGAGCATCTTCAGGGTCGAGACGAACGACACCGTCAGCGTGTCCCCCACGGAGGTGACGTAGTGGCACAGCCCGTCATCATCCTCGAGCGCCAGAACCTCACACGAGGTGACCACCCGCGCCCCACGCAGAACCAGATCAGCAGGCCCCCGAGGCACGTTCGACACCATCGTGTTCACATAGGCGACCGACGGGCCCCGTCCGACGATCCACGCGCCGACCCGCGACATGAGTTTGACCAGCGGACCGGGAACCACCTGCACCATGCCGTTCGCGCGCGCGACCGCATCGTGCTCGTTCCGCTCACGCTCCAGGCGGGCGGACCTGCTGATCGCGGCGAGACGATCGCGGGGCTCCTCGTCGGAGTGCAGGTCGACGAAGGCGGGCACGAACTTGTTGGCGGAGTCGACGTCACGGAACCTCCGCGTCGACATCGGGACCAGTGCAGCAAGCGATTCCGCCGGCGCCTCACCCCGCCCGTTCAGGTACTCCGACAACGCGATCGACACGGTGGTCAGGACGACGTCGTTCACCGTCGTGCCGGGCACCCGCGATTTCACCTCGCGAATGTCGGCGAGTCGCAGAGTCACGACGTCGAACACGCGCGGGCCGCGGATCTTCGTGTTGAACCGGGTTTTCGGCCGCAACTGTTTCGGTTGCACGAGCGTTCCCTGTTCGGCGGCCTTCGCCACTTCACGCGATGCGCTGACGGTTCGCGCGATTCCTCGGGCAAGGTCGACGACCTGCGCCGGCAGCCGGACGAGTGCCCCACCCAGCAGTGCGGAGCGTGCGGGCAGTCGGCCCGCCGCAGCCGACCGGACAGGCACTGGCGCGCCGGTGAACAGCGCCCGCGCGATCTCCGTGCTCGCCATGCCGTCGCATGCGGCGTGGTGGACCTTGAGGACGGCGACCGTCGCGTCCTCGGGGAAGTCGGGGACGGATCGCACGCCGGTGATGACGTGCAGTTCCCACGGTGGGCAGGAGAGGTCGACGGCCCCTTCCGTGATGTCGAGGATCCGGCGACGCAGCGAGTCCCATCCGGGTTCGGTGAGCGTTTCGGTGAAGACGTGCCGGCGTAGATCGAGGTCGGGATCGGCCACCCAGTAGGGCCGGTCGAGGTCGAACGGGACACGAACGAGTCTGCGGCGGAAGAGCGGTGCGGTGTCGAGTCGGGCGTCCATCCACTCGAGGACCTCGTCCGCACCCATTGGGCCTAGATCGTCTGCGGCTGTGTCGAATACGTAGATGCTGGCGATGAACACGGGTGTGTTCGGTTGCTCCATGTACACGAATGCGGCGTCGCGTGGCGCGAGCTGCTGTGTCGTCGGAGGGGCTGGGTCGGGATGTGATGGCATGGTTCCCTTGTCACCGCAGGCTGAAGGCCGGGTATTGAAGATTAATTACAACAATGAAAGTTATCAGCGGATCCCGGTGCGGCACTTCCCGGGTCGGCCCCGGATGCAACGAAACGCCCCGCCTGACACGGGTCCGATGCCCGGGGCCCGCGACGAGGTCACCAGGAGTCGTCCTGGAAGCTCCCGGTCGCACCGACCTACGTGGTGGAGTCCGTCAACGGACAGAACGGCATCGTGGTCCCCGCTCGTACGGCGCCCTCACCATCGCCGTCGCCTGACGTCCCCACGCGCCGACCTCCGCGTGAACCCCTCTGGACGGCAGGACCCTGCGCGACGAAGGCAAAGGCCGGGCGAGCCGGCCACTCGTGACGAGCTCCGGATCGCGATCGTGAGCTGGATCGAGCGGACCTACCACCGCCGCCGGCGCCATAGCCGGCTCGGCAAATTGACCCCGTCGAATGCGAGACCATCATGACCACACCAGCCACTCAGGCTGGGTGACCGAACCTGCCACCCGATCGTGCAGCAGTCCCTTTCGGGTCAAACGCCATGTGACACGTCGCGGGCAAGGTTGGGACAGCCGGCGCGACCTGGTGGGGAATCCGGTCCACCACAACGCATCGCGGCAGGTGCTGTTCAATACGCGCCAGCGAGCCGTGCAGCATGTTGCCGCGCGGCTCAAACGCGACCTCGAGCATGCTGGTGTCGGGCGTGGGGCATCCCGGCGGACGGTGTCGTCGCAACAGCCCTCGATCACGAGATCTGCCGGCGATCTCCCGTCGAGTTCGTCGACTTGCGTCGTGAACCACCAGCGGGCCGCAGCCGGTGGGTCGGTGGACGCGCTGAGGTGTGTGAGCCGCCCCGGTGAGTCCGGAGGCTGCTCCGGCCGCGACGACGGCCATCACGTTTGCTCAGGCCACTGAGGCACTGGCCTTGGCGATGAGGTGTTCGACGAGCGTTATCAGTACGGATTTGCACGAATCGCGATCACGCGCGTCGCACAGCACGACGGGGGTTCCGGCGTCCACGTCGAGTGCCTCGCGAACCTCGTCAGTCGTGTAGGCGTGCGCGCTGTCAAAACAGTTCACCGCGATCGTGAACGAGACTCCGCGCCGTTCGAAGAAGTCGATGGCGGCGAACGAGTTCTCCAGCCGACGGGTGTCTGCGAGAACGACGGCGCCGAGGGCCCCGCGCACCAGTTCGTCCCAGAGGAACCAGAATCGGTCCTGTCCAGGCGTGCCGAACAGGTACAGAACCAAGCTTTCATCGAGGGTGATACGACCGAAGTCCAAGGCCACCGTGGTCGTGGACTTACGCTCCACACCCGACAGATCGTCGATGCCGGTGGACAATTCGGTGATCATTTCCTCGGTACGCAACGGTGCGATCTCGCTGACGGAGGACACCATCGTGGTCTTACCGACTCCGAAGCCTCCGGCTACGAGGATCTTGACCGAAGCAGCCAGGTCGCCCGAGGGCGCGTTGTCATGCATGGTTGTCTACAGCTTTCGGATTCCATTGAGTACTGCTTGCAGAATGTTCAGGTCGCCGATCCCGGCGATGTCGGTGTCGGAGTCGCCGCTGGCGGGAGCCCGGAAGTTCAGCACTCCCTCCGCGATGAGATCACCGACCAGGATCTTGGTCACCGCCAGAGGCAGATTCAGGCGCGCCGAGACCTCGGCCACCGACTGCGCAGTACGGCACATCTGAACGATCTCGGAGTACTCCGTTTCGACGTGCCGCAGCCGCGGAGCGGGGGACACGGTCACGACAAGCGTGAGCATGTCGAGGTCGTGTCCCGCGCCCATCGTGCGGCCCCGCGTGACGGCGTACGGGCGGACCAGTGGACCGGCTGCATCGTCGAACCACGGTTGGCCTATGCGTGTCACGCCGACCTACGCTCCATGCTCGGCCGCACCGTTACGAGGATCGGTGGACAGATGGCTACCGACACGTTGCACAGTCAGGTTCATTTCGTACGCGACCATACCCAGGTTCGCGGTGTCGGTGGCCTGCAATGCGATACATGCGTTGCTGCCGGCCGCCGTCACGAACAGCACCGCATTCTCGAGTTCGATGACGGCCTGGCGAACGCCGCCGCCCTGAAAGCGAACTCCCGCGCTGCGTGCCAGCCCGTACAGAGTGGCCGACATGGCGGCGAAGTGCTCGGCGTCCTCACGGCTGATGGACGTGGATCGACTCAGCAGCAGCCCATCGGTGGACAGCACGACTGCGTAGCGTACTCCGGCAAGACGATTGACCAGATCGTCGAGGAGCCAGTTCAGATCACCTGAGTTGGAAGTCGTCGCCTTCACCTTCCCTCACCTTCCATTTCGTCGGTGGTTGTATACCCGGTCGGAGGTTCCGAATGCCGAGCCTGCTGGGTACCGTACGCGATGGCGGACATCAGATCTCGCGCTTGTTCCGCCGATCGTGACGGCTGCTGTGCTTCCATCTCGAGCTGAGGATCGTACGCCAGTTCCGGCGCCAGACTGGCCTGCCTGCGACGGCGAGGAAGGTCTGGGCGGACGTCGTCACCGTTGTCGGGCAACGGTTGCGGAGTGAGGGACTGCGGTTCGACAGCGGCTGTCGGCAGCTCGTGCCACGGCGTCGTCACGGCGTGTTCCGTGTACTCGGCGTGTGGCGCACTGTCGATGTGCTCGACGATCGCCCACTCCTGCGACGGCGTCACCGACGGCACGGGCTGTTCAACGGGAGGCGTCGAATCGGGCGGCGCCAGTGTTGCGACACCCGTTGCAGCCGCCATGGATTCGGTCGACTCGAGTTCCGTCATCGCGTTGGCCATCCGCTCGGTGCGACGTCCGGCGAATCGATCCGGCTGATGGTCAGCCATGGGTGGCGCGTCGGCGACGACCACCGAGTTCGGCACCAGCACGATGGCGCGAATGCCGCCGTACACGGATTCGGTCAGCTGAACAGAGATTCCGTGCCGCACACCCAGCTGCGAAACGATGAACAAGCCCAGGCGTGACGTTGCCGAGAGGCTGTCGACACCGAAATCCGGTGGATTGCTCAGGATCTCGTTGACCCGGTCGAGCTCTTCCCCGGACATTCCCATGCCCTGATCGGTGATCTCGATCGCGACCCCCTTGCCGACCACGGTGCCGCTGACTTCGACGCGCGACTGCGGCGGGGAGAACGCCGTCGCATTGTCCACCAGTTCGGCGAGCAGGTGGATGAGGTCGGCGACCACGTTGCCGACGATGAACACCTGAGGCATGCGGTGGTTGTGCACCCTCGTGTAGTCGAGGCTCTCACCGATCGCGCTCCGCACCACGTCGACGAGTGGCACCGGACTCCGCCACTGACGGCCGGGCTCGCCGCCGCCGAGGATGATGAGGTTCTCGGCGTTACGCCGTTCGCGGGTCGCCAAGTGGTCGAGTCGGAAGAATGTCTGCAGCATGGCGGGATCTTCCTGGCGTTGCTCGGCCTCGTCCAGGACCTCGAGTTGCCGGTGCACCACCATCTGGCTTCGGTGGGCGATGTTGAGGAACACCGCACGTACCCCCTCGCGGGTGCGGGCCTCGGCGACCGCGGCGGACACGGCCGCTGCGTGTGCGCGGTTGAAGGCCTGCGCCACCGAGCCGATCTCGTCGTCACCGAAGTCCAGGTGCGCAGCTCTGGGATCGATCTGCTCGCCCGCACCCAGCTTGCGCATGGTTTCGGGCAGTTCGACCTCTGCCAGGTCCAGTGTTTCCTTGCGCAGGCGCTTGAGCCGCCCGATGAGTCGGTTGGCCAGCCACAGCGACAGCAGGAACGCCACGAGCGCAAGCGCGAGCACGGCGGCACCCGCCCACAGTGAGTTCGTCGCGGTGCGTTTGCCCTCGGCGGCAGCGATCCGGTTCGCCTGGTCGTTCAGGCCGTTCCACGCGTCGATCACGGGTTCGGACAACTGTTCCTGCGCGGAGTTCCACGCGGCGAAGGTCATCGGCGGTGGCGGGACGTCACCGTACTTGTCCGGCTTCGGCGGATTGATGAGGTAGTCCTCCATCGCGGCCACCTGCTGCCAACCGGGAGATGCCAGTGCTGCCTGGATCTTCTCGGCAGCAGGATCACCACCCAGATCGGCTGCGAGCTGTGGAAGTGCGACCCGGTAGGACCCGACCAGATCTCGATAGTCGTTGCGCAGCGGACCGCTACTGAGCTGTCCCTGCAGTTCGGCAGCGGTGAGCGCGGCGGAACGCGACAATCCCTCCATCGCGTGCAGGACGCGCACGCCATTGATGAGCGCGACGCCGACCTCGGCGTTGGGCGCGTTGGTGGTGATGAGGTTGGTGCCGAGCGCAACCGCATCGAGAATGCGGTTGTAGATGGCGTATGTGTCGACGACAGACATTCGTCCTGCGTCGATCTGACCGCGAATCTGAGGCAGGGCGGCGGCCAAGGTGTCGAACCCACCCGTGTCGGCACCCATGGTGCCCTGCGAGACGCTCTGCAGCCTTGCCGAGTAGGGGGCCAGCTCCGCGAACGCGGTGTCGAGTCTGTTCCGTGCTGCGCCGAGCGCAGCCGGATCGCTCTGTTCACCTGACAGCTGCCACAGCGACAGCATTCGCTCCTGTTGCACCCCGGCAACCACGTCGCGAGCGTGGCCCACGGCTTCCCCGTTCGCTGCCGCCCATTGTTCGGACTGTCGACCCTCACGTATCAGGTAGCCAGCTGTGCCTACACCGATTCCGAGCAACGCCAGGCTGGGAACCAATGCGATGGCCAGGATCCGGGCTCGGATGCCGAGGCGCACTTTCAACATCGGGGGAATATAACTGGCCGAAGATCTGATGTGTACTTCGGCCTCGCTACCCCGATCCTTCTTGATTCGACTGGGCCGCTTGGTGTTTAACCCTACACTCGGCCCGGTCGACGTGGATTGCAAGGCTAACGAATTTCTCTGTTCGTGTTACTTCCGGAACCGGCGGCGGACGTGGCACATGGGGCTGCCCCGGCGGCGTCCCGTGCGGCCGGCCTCGTCGAAGCGATGCGCGAGTGCAGCAACTGGCCTGCCGGAAGAAGGGGTCGCGGGCTTTCGCGTCCACCTCGACGGTGAACGGTGGGACGGGTTCGGACGCGGTCGCCCGCACTCACCGAACCACACGATCCCGCGCGGAGGAGATTGAGCCGAGAGGTGTGGGGGTACTCCGTGCGTAGGCGGATACCAGGAGGCCAACATGCGAGCGCTACGGAACCTGCTCAACGCGGTCCTCGGGGTCCTCACGGCACTGCTCGGCTCGGTGCTCGGGATCCTCGCAGCCGTGGTGTGGCTTGTCGGTGTACTGCTGTGCGTGACGTTGATCCTGATTCCATTGGGGATCCCCGTCATCAAGCTCGCGAACCGCGTCTTCGTCCTCTCCGGGCAGCTGATGCACCTACCCTGATTCCCCTCATCAACGCGCGACAACCGAGGTTTCCTCGCGCAGAAGCCGGGGTATGCGGATGGCATGCGCAACCAATGGCCGAGACTGATGATCGGCGCCGCTGTCGGCGCAGCAATGTTCGGCGCCTTCGCGATCGTGCGCCGTCGAAGTGCCGCGGCACTAGCCCGACCCTCGATGGAGCACCCGGTCGAGGGACACACACCGGACATACACCCGGCCGAGCTCGCCGCCGACGTTCGAGAGAAGCTGCCGCAGCACATCAAGAAGACCGCCTCCCGAGTCGCCGAATCCCCGATTGGTGAGGCAACGCGCCACGCCGGACAGGTGGTCGCGAAAACTGCACGACAAGCAGAGAAGCACGCCGAGGAGTTCGCCAAGAACCGCACACATCGCGACGGCCACAACGCCGACCAGCCCAATCCGGACCGTTGACCAATTGCCGGGCCAGGTCACCGCTGGATCCGCGCTCGGCTGCCTTACGGGCGACAGAATGCAGCCGCGCTGATGTCCCGGGCACACCGCCGTCCGAGTTGGCCTTGTCAGTTCACAGTTCCCACGGGCGCCGGCAACACCACCGCACAAACCGCCCTCCCAACCCGCTCCGGATCCAACGCCTCCCGCACCACCTCGATCGCCACCGGGTCGTACGGCAGCTGCAGATGATCTGCGTAGTCGGTGGCGCATCGATCCTGCAGGACCTCGTTTCGCACATTCGGACCGTCCGACAGCAGTCCGGTGAGGTACGGCGTCGCGACCTCGTCGTATCGGGACACGACGTCGGTGAAATGCACATCCGGTATCCGAGCCGGGTCGGGGTGCAGCTCGGCGAGGAACGGCGACGCGGCCGCCAGCTGGCGACACTGTGCACACACCCGCGAAAGCCCGTCCGCCGCACCCGGAATCGTCAACAGACCGGCCATCCCGTCGAGATCGGATCCGTGAAATGGAGTTCCGAGGCTCACGAGGTTGCGAACCGACTGCGCCCCACCGCGTTCGGTGAGGTACCAGAAGGCAACAGCCCCGCCGACCGAGTGCGCGACGATGTCGACCTTGGCGGCACCGTTCGCTTCCCGTACCCGAGTGACGAACGCGTCCACTTCGCGGGCGCTGTCCTGCACGCTGGCGAATCCGCCGTAGTCACCGAACGAGGTCTTGCCGATGGTGACGCTGAAGACGCAGTACCCGTCGTTGGCCAGCAGCGGTGACAGCGTCTGCCAGGCCAGCGCGTCGGTGGAGGCGAAACCATTCAGCAGGACAACAGGATTCGGGTGCCGACGACTCGGCTTGCACGACATGTCGTTCGCGCCCGGCGGCGCCTCACCCGGGTGGGTGAGCTGCGCTGCCACACCGTCGGGATAGCCATGCGGAACGGAGTACGTCGGCTCGGCCTGCCCTGCCCCACCTCCCATCGCAATGGCGAGGGCCAACAGCGCACCGACCACCGTCGTCCTATGCATCGCCGTACGCCTCGGATATCGAGTCAACGCAACCCCGCCTTCGGCCAGAACACCCCGGTCACCGTCCGGCGACCGAGAGTACGCCGATTCGATTGCGCATTCTCCGAGTTCAATCGCCGGGCAAGGTCACAACCTCGTCGTCCCGGCGCGGAGCAACGCCCGCTCGATCAAGGTCTCGTGAACCATCACCGCGCGTCGTGCGCGATGTTCGTCCGGATCCGGTATCCGCCCACGTGCCGGCCCACGTGATTCGACACCGTCACGGCGCGCCCGCCTGACAAGGGCGTAGCGAGGCGCTACAGCTGGTCACATCGAGCGACGCTCGGGAGGGAAGATCCCGGGGGATCTCTGTTGCCGTCTCGGGCGCCATCGCCGTTGTTGCCGTCTTCCATGCCGCCCGCGTCGGGCTCACGCGGCGGCCACCGCCGTCGCGGCCGATGCGGCGACCATGTCGCCGTGGTCGACCGCCTGCAAGATGCGCAACACACCTCGGTTGGCGTTGATCAGTGCGCGTTCGTAGGCGTCGCCGTCCGCGCCGGCCAGTTCGTCGGCCTGTGCCTGCATTGTCAGGTTCCACCGGTAGCGAAGCGCCGCGATCAGTCCGTCCGGGTCGCCGAACACTCCGACCAACTCCGGACGCCAGGGCAGCACACCGTCCCCGCGGCGTTCGATTTCTGCCTCCGCCTCCCGCACCGCCTGCCACCATTGATGCGTGCTGGCCCAGGACATTGTTCTCACCTCGATGATCGTCGATGCTGTCGTGAATGCTGGGGCATGACCAACTCTCGAGATCAGGATCAGCCAGGGACACACCGGCGCGCTATTGGGGAAATCACTTAGCTCCGGGCACCGGTGGCACCGCGTTCCGCGACACGCCCGCCGCGACGTCGACCCAGACGACTGCGCCGGGTTTGCCATGGATGCGGTAGGCGTGGACTTCGACGCCTTCTCCGAGATTCTCCGAGCCCGCGGCACCCGTCCCCCACCGACCCGGTAGGTGCGTGACGACCCCTCGTCGACCTGCCCTTGACGTGCACCTTCGGTCCGGTGAGCATGAACGCATGGCCAAGGCCACCCGCGATGTGCCCTGGCGTTCGCAGATGCGCGATGTTGTTCAGCTGCCGACAGCGACGCCTGGCGACTGGGAGCTTGCTCCTCCGCTGAACAATCTTCCGATGCCGTTGTCGAGCTTTGTCGGACGTCACGCCGATCTCGCGAGTCTCCAGGAACTCTTCGAGACATATCGGTTCGTCACCATCACGGGGACGGGAGGTGCAGGCAAGAGCCGGTTGGCGCTCGAGGTGGCGCTGGCGCGCAGCGATGAATTCGTGGACGGCTGCTGGCTGGTCGAACTCGCGTCGGTCACCGACCCCACACTCGTGCCACGCTTGATCGCCGCGGCCGTTGGCGTGCCGGAGCATCGCCGGAGTTCCTTCACCAACTCCCTGGCCGTCCGTCTCGAAGCGTCGGCCGCGCTGATCGTGCTCGACAATTGCGAACACCTCGTCGAGTCCGTCGCGAACGTGGTGACGGAGTTGCTCACTCGCTGCGGCCGGCTGCGGATTCTGGCCACCAGCCGGGAACTCGTCGGGATACCCGGCGAGGGCGTGCTGCGACTCGCGGGTCTCGATCTGCCGTCAGCGACCGCTGATCAGGATCCCGCCGACGTGGCCCGCGCGGAGAGCGTTGCACTGTTCTTCGAGCGCGCCCGAGCGGTGCAGCCGAACCTGTCGATGACTTCGGCAACCGCTCTCGGAGCCGCGCGGATCTGTCGCCATCTCGACGGACTCCCGCTTGCGATCGAGCTGGCGGCCTCGAGAGCCGCATCGCTCGGTGTCGAGGAGATCGCGGCGCACATGGATGATCAGTTCGGACTGCTGACCAGCGGTAACCGGGCCGCAATGCGGCATCACCGCACGCTCGAGGCCGCGATGGACTGGAGCTACCGACTGCTACGTCCGGCGGAGCAGCACCTGTTCGACCGCCTTGCGATCTTTGCGGGCAGCTTCGGAATCGAGGAGGTCGACGGAGTCTGCGGTGCGCAGCCGGACGGGGACTGCGCGGGGCTCCTCGGCGGTCTCGTCGCCAAGTCGCTGGTGTCGTTCGACCCCAACGCAGGACCGGCCCCCTACAGCCTGCTGGAGACGGTGAAAAGCTACGGCCGCGCGCACCTGCGCGAATCAGGGGATCTCGGTGAACTGCAGCGTGTGCATGCGTCCTACTTCCGCGCGCTCGCCGAACGAGCCGGGGCCGCGTTCCGCACCTCTGCAGAAAAGGCGTGGGCGAACCGGCTGGAGGCCCTGCACCCGGACCTGCGCGCGGCGCTGTCCTTCGGTATCGAGTCCGGTGATGCCGACACCGCGGTCCGCCTGGCCGGCGCGCTGCCACACTTTTGGCAGCTTCATGGTCATTTCCGGGAGGGACTGCGGTGGCTCTCGACAACCCTCGCGATGTCGGGTGAGGTGGACGATCGGTTCACCGCCTGGGCCCATGCCGGGGTCGGCGACCTGGCGATGCTCCATGGTGATCCCGCGATCGCGGCGGCAGCGCTCGACCACTCGGTGGCGATATTCCGGAGGCTCGGTGATGATCGCGGTCTCGCTCGCGCGCTGCAGTATCGAGGGGTGACGGCCGCCTTCGGCGACGACCTGGCACTCGCGGAGAAGCTGATCCGAGAGTCCCTTGCGCGCATTTCGGTGACCGGAGAGACGGGGGGCCTGGCCCATGGTTGGGGCTTGGTCCTGTTGGCGGGCGTCGAACTCGGGAAAGAGGAGTACCTCGCCGCCGGCCGCGACGTCGCGGGAGGTGAACGGGTCCTGCAGGTGATCGGGGATCGTGAGGCATTGGGCTGGGCGGCGCTGATCCGGGCCGTTGCCGCGTGGCGAACCGATCGTGTCGACGAGGCTACGACCAACGCACGGGCCTGCCTGGTTGCCTTTCTGGACGCCGGTGGGCTGTATGGGGCCAGTGTCGGCCTGCTGGTGGCCTCCGCCATCGCGTTGAGCCGTTCCGAACTGACCCGCATGGCCGAATTGCTCGGCGCTGCCCAGGCACTCGCCGGGGCGATGGGCACCGCCACGATTCCGTTCGGGACGCGGTGGCTGGCACAACCGCTCGGCAAGGCAATCGTTTCGCTCGGCCCGGCCGTATTCGAGGAACACAGCCGGATCGGGGCTGATCGTGTGCGGTCCGACGTCGCCGGATTCATCGCCGAGGTCCTCGATGATCTCGACGTCTCGAGTCCGCACGGTGCCGGGAAGAAACAGTTGCTCACCAGGCGCGAGCGCGAGGTGGCGGCGCTGGTCGCGCGCGGCCGAACGAACCGGCAAATAGCGCGCGCCCTCGGGATCGCCGAGAAGACGGCCGAGGTTCACCTGCACAACATTGCGGGCAAGCTCGGGGCGAGCGGCCGCGCCGAGGTCGCCGCGTGGTTTGCCACCGACAAAGCGCTCCGTATCCGGGAATCCACGTAGTGCCCGCAATGCGCCGATTCTTGATGCATCGACTGGATGCAGCACCTGGACGAGAGCGCTCAACCGTCCAGCCGAACGAAGAGATGAAAGCGATGGGATGTCCGCCGGTCTGCAGATCCCCCGCCGGTCAGCGGCGCCGGTATTCGTCGTCGGTGACGTGGTCGAGCCACGTCGTGGTGGTGCTCGGGTCGTCGGCGTTCTCGAGCATGGCGAGGTGTTCCATGAAGTCGTCGGGGGTGGCGCCGTGCCAGTGCTCCTCGCCGGGCGGGCAGTACACCGTCTCGCCGGGATGCACCTCGACGATGTCACCGCCCCGGGACTGCACCAGCGCGACACCGGATGTCACGTGCAGGGTCTGGCCGCGTGCGTGTGAGTGCCATGCGGTCCGGGCCCCGGGCGCGAACCGCACTCGGGCGACGACCATGCGTTGGTCCCAGCCCTGCGGCACCGCGATCGGATCGAGCCACACGTCGCCGGTGAACTGCTCCGGCGGGTTCTTCGTCGTGGCGGGCTTCGACAGCTTCTGCATCAGTTGACCTTTCGAGAATCGTCTCGCTCGTCGACGGCCGGCGCCAGCGTCGTGGCGGCCCACGAGGTGAGCAGCTTGAGTCCGTCGTCGGACGGCGACCCGGGGACTGCGGTGTACACGTTCATCTGCAACCCGGTGTCCGCGGGCAGCACCAGTGCTTCGTAGGCGAGTTCGAGCCGGCCCACCGCCGGGTGGTGGAAGACCTTCGTCCCGCTGTGGTGGAGACGCACATCGTGCGATGCCCACATCCGGCGGAAATCGTCGCTGCGCGTGGACAGTTCCCCGACCAGTGCGATGAGCGCCTTGTCGTACGGGTTCTTCCCCGCCTCGGCGCGGAGGATCGCGACCGCGTCGTGCGCCACCTTCTCCCAACGCTCGCCCCAGAACTGTCGGGCCGCAGTGGGGTCGAGGAAATGGAAGCGGGCGGTGTTGACCGGCTGGTTCGCGACCCGCTCGGGCGAGTCGTACATCGGTGCGTACAGCGCCCGGCCGAGGGGGTTCGTCCCCAGCACGTCGAGCCTGCCGTTGCGCACGAAAGCGGGCACGCCCTCCATCGAGTCGAGGATCTGCTGTACCACCGGACGCAGGGTCGCCGGGACGGCGCGGCGCGCCCTGGACCGTGCAGTCCCGGAGGCGTTCGCGGCCCGCGCGAGGTCGAACAGGTGGGTGCGCTCGGCCTCGTCGAGCTGCAGTGCCTCGGCAAGCGCCTCGAGCACCGACTCGGACACACCGCCGAGGTTTCCCCGCTCGAGCCGGGTGTAGTAGTCGACGCTCACCCCGGCGAGCATCGCCACCTCCTCGCGCCGCAGCCCCGGCACCCGCCGGTTTCCGCCGTAGACAGGCAGTCCGGCCTTGTCGGGTGTGATCCGGGCGCGGCGCGAGGCGAGGAACTCACCCGTCTCGGCCTTCAGATCCATGCCCTCGACGGTACGTCCGGACACCATCCGATGGGAGGTACTGGCATTACCGGGGTCAATCGGCACTCCCGCCGCGACCGGATCCGGCGTTGCCTGATCGGCATGACCAGCACCGGACTTCTCCCCCGCACGCCATCCATCCGGCACTCACCGATGCATCCGGGATCGTCCGCGGTCCTCGCGATCATCCTGATCGCCTACTTCATGGTCATACTCGACGCCTCGGTCGTGATCACCGGTCTGCCGCGCATCCGGGCCGATCTCGAGCTGTCGACCGGTGCCCTTGCCTGGGTCCAGGACGCCTACCTGCTCGCCTTCGGCGGTGGGCTCCTGCTCGGGGCCCGCGCCGGCGACCTCCTCGGTCGTCGCCGTATGTTCGCGCTGGGGCTGGTGGTGTTCACGCTCGCGTCCGCCGGGGTAGGACTCGCTCCGAGCGGACCCTGGCTCGTCGGGGCCCGCGCCGTGCAGGGCGTGGGCGCGGCCGTGCTCGCGCCGTCGACCCTCGCGCTGCTCACCGCCGGCTTCCCCGAAGGGCCCGCACGTACCCGAGCCACTTCCCTGTACGGGGCAGTCGCCGGCATCGGGGCCGGCGTCGGGCTGGTCGTCGGGGGGCTGCTCGCGGATCTCGTGTCGTGGCGCGCCGGGTTCCTCGTCAATCTGCCGGTCGGCGCCGCGATGCTCGTCGCAGGCCGGCGGGCACTTCCGGAGACGCCGCGTGTACGTGGGCAGCTCGACCTCCCGGGTGCGCTACTCGCCACACTCGGGCCGACGGCCCTCGTGTACGGCCTGATCCGTGCGGGCGAGTCGGGGTGGTCGGACACCGGCGGAGTCGTCGGGCTGGGCCTCGGTGTCGGGTTGCTCGCGGCTCTCGTCGCCGTCGAACGCTCGGCGGCACAGCCGATCGTGCCGTTGCGGCTGTTCGCCAGCCGCGAGCGATCCGGCGCCTACCTCGTTCGCATGCTGTTCCTCGGCGCCATGATGAGCTTCTTCCTGTTCACCAGCCAGTACCTGCAGGACGAGCGCAGCTTCTCCGCGCTCGCCGCGGGACTGGCGTACCTGCCGATGACGGTGGTGAACTTCGTCGTTGCACTCACCGTCCCCCGTCTCCGGCGCCACGTCAGCGGACCGACGCTGCTCGTCGCCGGCCTCGTGCTCGCCGTCGCCGGTATGGGATGGCTCGGGACGATCGACCCCGGCACCTCCTACCTGGCCGGGGTGGCGCTCCCGATGGTCCTGATCGGTGCGGGTCAGGGCCTGGCGTTCGGGCCGTTGACCGCGTCCGGGATCGCGCGGGTCGACCCCGCCGACGCTGGAGCCGCGTCCGGCGTCCTGAACTCTGTCCACCAACTCGGTGGAGCGCTCGGCATCGGCCTGGTCCTCGCTGCGACCGGCTCGTATCCGGCGGCAATGCTCGTCGCTGCGGCGCTGCTGACCACCGCGCTCGGGGCCGCGGTCGGGTTCGTCGTGCGCGGCGCGGCGACCTCCCCGCGAACGGGGTAACAGCAGACCCTCCCTGACCCGCACGAACGTTCCTACCGTGGAGACATGACCGCGACACCCGTTCCGACCCTGACGCTGAACAACGGCGTCACCATGCCCGCTCTCGGCTACGGCGTCTACCAGACGCCGCCGGACGAGACGATCACCGCCGCCCTGACCGCCCTGCGCACCGGCTACCGGCACATCGACACCGCCGCGGCGTACGGCAACGAACGGGAGGTCGGTGAGGCCATCCGCCGCTCCGGGCTGGACCGCTCCGACGTCTTCGTCGAGACCAAGGTCTGGATCAGCGACTACGGCTACGACGCCACCCTGCACGCCTTCGACAAGGGCGCGGGCAAACTCGGACTCGACCAGCTGGACCTGCTGATCCTGCACCAGCCGTTGCCCACCCGGTTCGACCTGACACTCGAGGCGTACCGGGCACTCGAAACCCTGCTCGGCGACGGCAAGGTCCGCGCAATCGGTGTCAGCAACTTCATGCCCGGGCACCTGGACCGCCTGCTCGCGTCCGCCACAGTGGTGCCCGCCGTGAATCAGGTCGAGGTCCATCCCTACTTCCGGCAGGCCGACGTGCTCGCCGCGGACGCCGCCCACGGCATCCGGACACAGGCCTGGTCTCCCATCGGTGGCATCACCTTCTATCGCGACGGCCGGGGCTCGAGCACCCTCGACGACCCGACGCTGCGCGCGATCGGCGATGCGCACGGCAGGACCGCCGCCCAGGTGATGCTGCGCTGGCACCTGCAGCGAGGCCGGTCCGCCATCCCCAAGTCGGTTACTCCACACCGCATCTCGGAGAACTTTGCCGTCACCGACTTCGCACTGACCGATGACGAACTGGCCGCAATCGACGCGCTCGACACCGGTGTCCGCGGCGGTCCCGAACCCGAGGCGATCACCCTCGAGAACTTCGGCATCGCGATCCCCGAGGCCTGACCCGAACACCGATCACGAACAGGAATTCTTCTTCATGCGAGCAACATTCATGTACGGCGCCGGCGACGTCCGGATCGAGGAGGTCCCCGACCCCACCATCGAGCAGCCCACCGACGCGATCGTGCGGGTCACCCTGACCTGCGTCTGTGGGTCCGACCTGCACCCCTACCACTCGATGCCCGCCGGCAACACGGGCACCCCGATGGGACACGAGTTCATCGGCGTCATCGAGGAGGTCGGCTCCGCGGTGACCGGACTCGGTCCCGGCGACCTGGTCATCTCCCCGTTCGCGTTCTCCGACAACACCTGCCCGTTCTGCCGTGAGGGCTTCCACACCGCGTGCCGGCACGGCGGCTGGTACGGCGCGAACGGCGTCGGCGGAGCACAGGCCGAGAAGATCCGAGTCCCGCAGGCGTCCGGCACCCTCGTCCCGATCCCGGCGGACGTCGAGGAGAAGCTGCTGCCGTCGCTGCTCACCCTCTCCGACGTCTACCTCACCGGATACCACGCCGCGCACATGGGCAACGCCGGCCCCGGCAGGACCGTCACCGTGATCGGCGACGGCGCCGTGGGACTGTCGGCCGTCCTCGCCGCGAAACGGCTGGGCGCCGAGAAGATCATCCTGATGGGGCGGCATGCCACCCGCACCGATCTCGGACGTCGCTTCGGTGCCACCGATGTCGTCGCCGAACGAGGCGAAGAGGGCGTGAACAGGGTCCGCGCCCTCACCGGCGGTGAGGGTTCGCACGTCGTGCTCGAGGCCGTCGGACACATGCCCGCCTATGAACAGGCCTACGGCGTCGTCCGGCCCGGCGGCGTCATCTCCCGCGTCGGCGTCCCCCAGTACGAAAACGCCCCAGTCGGATTCGGATCACTGTTCGGCAAGAACATCACTCTCAACGGCGGTCCGGCCCCGGTCCGCGCCTACATCGAGGCCGCCATCCCCCAGGTCCTGAGCGGAGAAATCGCCCCCGGCCAGGTCTTCGACGCGGAGACCTCACTCGACGACGTCGCCGAGGCCTACCGGCTCATGGACTCCCGCGAGGCCCTCAAGGTGCTCGTCCGGCCGTGACCGAGCGCCCGGGGCGGAGAAGAGGCAGCGACCCTCCACCCCGTGAGCCCGAATCCTACGGAGGAAGCCGATGTCAGCGGCCCGATCCGCGGAATCAAGATCCCCACCCGCGGACTGTTGCCCCTGGCGGTGCTGTCACACTCGGCGGCTGCGACCCACAGGTGGCGTTGCCCGCCTCCACCGACCACCCGGACGGTGACCGATCCGTCGATGTCGACGAGCTGAACGTGCGACTGGAATCCCGACGATCTGGCCGCCATCGACCGTGACGGCGAACTCTCTTCCCTTGACCTTCACGGGAACCGGTTGGCGATGGCCGAGATGATCTCGCCTGGTGCGTGTTCCGGGATGAAGTGCCGAGCGTGGGGCAGCTCGACGACGTCGAGATCGGCGAATGCGGCGTGTATCCGCGGGATACACGCTTTCGGACGGAAGACCATGTCCCGCATCCCCCACACTGCCAGCGTCGGCTTGCGTCCCAGTCGGGCGGGCACGTCCCGGGCGAGACGGTCCAACAGCGGACGTGCGGCACGAATTTCCTTGGGCATGAACGTGAGTCCGCGTCGCGCCGCCTCGGTCGGTTGCACCAGGCGATAATGCTCGGCCTCCTGCTCGGTGAGCGTGTGACCCAGCTCCCCGAGCAGGAACCGCTCCACAAGCAGGTTCCGGCCGAGTATGCGTCGCTGCATGGGGCGGCTGCTCATGATCACGCCGAACGCCCGGTTGGCCAGCGGCTCGATCGGCCAGAACACCGTGTTGCCCAGCACGATCCCCCTGACTCGATCCGCCCGCACCGTCGCCGCGCTCAACCCGATGGGTCCGCCCCAGTCGTGCCCCATCACGACGAAGCCGTCCAGGTGCAGGTGGTCGATCAGTTCACCCAGGACCGTCGAGTGCTCGGCGATCCGGTAGTCGAAATTCTCCGGCCGTTCGGACAGTCCGAAGCCCAGATGATCGACAGCGATGCACCGATACCGACCACGCAAACCCTCCACGATGTGGCGGTAGAGGAAGCTCCACGTCGGCGATCCGTGGCAGAACAGAATCGGCGGTCCGGCCCCCTCGTCGATGTAGTGAACCCGACCGACGGACGAGTCGAACCATCTCGACTCGAACGGATACAAGGCCTCGTCGGGAACGAAATCGATCATCATCTGGACGCCCTCCTCATCTCGACCGTCCCGTCGCGCCGCGCGTTGGGCCCGGGGACGGCAGGTCCACCGAACCCAGGCCCCTCCGCGGCGACCTGCACCTGAGATTGCGCTACATCTGTAGCGCTCCCCTCGTCACTACGCTACACCTGTAGCATGGGATTGTGCCCACCCGAGCAACCGGCGGCGACGAACGCCGAGAGCTGGTCGCAGACAGCGCCATCCGCATCATTTCCCGCGACGGCCTTCGCGCGCTCACCCACCGCGCCGTCGACCGAGAAGCCGGTATCCCGCAGGGGTCGACCTCCCACCAGGCACGAACCCGGCTCGCGCTGCTCGAACTCGTGGTCGACACGCTCGCCGAACGCGCGACAGCTGACGCCAAGCGCGCCGCAGATGCCCTGAGTGCTGCGCCTCGGGGCGAACGCCGGCTGAGCATCGAGGAGCTTGCCCGCGTGATCGCCGCGCTGGTCGAGAGACTCTCGGACCGCCGCGACGACATGAGAGCCCGCTACGCACTGATCCTCGAACTCGATGAGCTTCCCCTGCTTCAGGCGAAGCTCACCACACAATCCGAGGTACACGCGATCAGCCGAGAGACAACCTCGTCGCTCCTCACCAGCGCGGGTCTTCCCAGTGCCGGCGAGCAGATCGAGGAGCTGATCTCGCTGACGGACTCCCTGGTGTTCACCCGAACGGTCATCCACGGGACCACCTCGCTGGAATCCATCCTCACTACCTACCTGCGCGGTGTCCTTCCCATTCCGAACAGCTCTACCGGGAAGTTGTGAGGCCCGACGCCCTTCTCTCTCCCCTTTCCTCGCCCTGTCGATCCCTCGCGCGAGACGATCGGGTCCAGTGCCGCGCGGCGAATCCAAGCGCCGTGCACGGATCGCGTGCCGGTCGTCAGGGTCGCGACGGGATCCGGCCTTGGTCGCGCGTGCGATCATGTTGATGTGGTTGCCGGGGGTACTGCCGCGGCCTGGGCCGAGCAGCAGATCGCGTCTGTTCGCGACGACCCGGCGGGTCGGATCGCGCTCATGCAGCGCTGCTACTACGGCCCCTACGGCGAGGCCCCGCGGCATCTCCCGTTCCGACGGGCGGCGATGTCGTTCATGCGATGGCAACTCCGGCGAGGTTTGCTCCGACCGCTGTCCAGCGATCGCCCCGGTAGTCCATGGTGGCGTGCCGTGAACGAGCGCATCCTGCGCGACGGGTGCGAGGCGGTGGCCCTGAGCGGGGACTTCACCGGGCCGACCTCCTCGCAGGCGGTCGACTTCTGGATGTCCTTCGCCGACTACCCGACCGCTCGGGCCTGGTATCGGGCGCACAACGGGAGCGTGGTCGCCGCCTACCTCGAGCACCGCGAGCAGGCGGAGGCCGAGAACGAGGCCGAGCGCTTCTTCATGAACGTCGTGCTCTGCCGTGTGCTGTACAGCCACGCCCTCGTCGCGGCCCCCCGGATCTCGCTCGGATGGCTACGCCCTCTCGCCCCGTTCCTGGGTGACCCGAGGCTGGGCATGACCGGGATCTTCCTCCAGTTGTCGCGCGTGCTTCCGGACGAGTACCCACTCGCCGAGGGGGTACGGTCGTACCTCGATGCCGAGCTCGGATTCGGCCGACTCCTGGACTACGGGGTGATCATCCCCAGGGTTCAACAGCTCTACGAGTGGTCATCTCACGAGCTCGCAGCGCCGGGCCTGCTGGACTGCATCTGCGACGGAGCCCTGACCTACGCATGGCCGGTCGAGGACCGCGACGTCTGGCGGCCCCCGAAGTCGTTCCCCGTCCAGATCGCCCGACGGGTGCTCCGACCAGACCGCCGTCCCTGAGCGGCCACGGCATCGATGCCCCTCGAAAGGGTCGTCGACCGATCTCACTGCGGAACCACGAGAACCGAGGGCTCGCGAATGTGATAACTCTGCGCAGAGAAATCGACACCGGCACAACGGGATTCTGATGCAACCGATGCGGTCGAATCAGCCACCGACCGGGCGAGCGATATATATGGTTCTCAACGGCGTCGCTCGGCGTCGAAACAGCACTAGCGCAGAGGATCACCGTGAAGCGTTCAATCATCGTTGCGTTGGCCGGCGCGACCATCGCCCTGGGCACCGCGGATACGGCATCGGCCGCGCCCCTCACCCTCGGAAATCCGGCCGATGTCGCCGATTCCGGCAGCAGCAGCTTCTTCCACGCGGCCCCTGGCCAGAACTCCGGATCGACCGACCTCGCCAACAGTGTGGCGCTGGCTCCGTTTGACTTGCTGTGCAGGCTGCTCACCGGCCAGCCGCTACTGGCCTGTATCCCGAACGATTTGTGACCCCGTGGACGGTCGTGAAGCACGATGGCATACCGCGAGTTCGCGCACCGTCCGCACAAAAACCGACTCCGCGCCGAGTCACCCCCCCTGGCGCTGGTGAACACCCCTCCCCCAAGCGGCCCGCCACTCGCCCTCCCTCGTTCGGATACAGCAGGCGTGCTTGCCATTTGGTAGGAGAATGCCCCGACACCCCGTCGCTCCCGGTTCACACATCCGGACCCAGCGGCGGGGTGTCGTCATTGTCGGCGTGCAGGCGGCCAGGGCGGAGCGGCGCCCGACCGGTCGGGCGCCCGTCCGGAGGCGGCCTCCTCCACCCCACTGCCAATTCGGTTGTGTTACACACAAACACGACAATGATCACGCGGTCGCCCGCCCCGCGTCCGGCCTGCCGTCCGACCCCCTTCGTCGATCAGGATTCCGGCTGGAGTGCCAGCATGGCGGCGAGCAGTCGATCCCAGGTGGCGGGCGGAAGTTCGTGGCCGATGCCGTTCAGGGGGAGCAGGTCGGCGCCGGGGATCTCTCGAGCCATGGCCTGTCCGTTGCCGTACGGAAAGAACGGGTCATCGGTACCGTGGACGACGAGGGTCGGCACGGCGATGTCGCCGAGACGCTCCCGCCAGCGGTCGCCCGCCTCGACAAACGCCAGGTTGCGCATGCTCGAGGCCATGTTGGTGGTGCGGTCGACCATTCGGGTCGTCTGTTGCCGCGACTCCCGTTCGTCGAATCCGTGTGCGCCCGCGCGTACCCGGGCCTGTTCGACGCCGTAGTCGATCACGGCCG
This sequence comes from Rhodococcus olei, assembly GCF_039540555.1. Classification (NCBI taxonomy): domain Bacteria; kingdom Bacillati; phylum Actinomycetota; class Actinomycetes; order Mycobacteriales; family Nocardiaceae; genus Rhodococcus; species Rhodococcus olei. The sequence continues at coordinate 26,471 of NZ_BAABFB010000010.1, forward strand.
CCCGGTCGGACCAGTCCGGGTCGGGTGCCTTGGCGAGGAACTCGATGACGCGGTCCGCGTGTCCGGGCAGATCCGAGTCCGCCGGACCCGGGGACGTCGGACGGGTGTTGATCAGGGTCAGTGCCGACACACGGTCGGGGTGGTCGAGGGCGGCAAGCTGACAGATCCATCCGGCCACGGAGAAGCCCACCAGGTGAGCTCGCGGAAATTCGAACGCATCCATCAGTCCGATGATGTCCACGACCAAGTCACGGAGGCTGTAGCCGGGAGAGCCGGTCGCATACGCAGTCGACCGGCCGGTGTCGCGGATGTCGTAGCGCAGGACGAACCGGCCGCCGCCGGCGAGCCGGTCGCAGAACCCGTCTTCCCAGAACAGTCTCGATGTGCACGGCAGGAGCATCGGCGGCCACCGCCGGTCCCCGAATGTCGTCACACACAGATCGACGTCACCTACGGTGACCCGGTGCTCGGGCGATTGGTGGACATGAAGCGGCATGTCGACTCCTCCACGGTTGCATCTCGCAAGAAGAGACCACTTCCGCGGCTGGAACTCATCGGCCCCGGAGACCCTTCATGACCAGCGACGTCGCCTCACGCGCTGATCACGAAGCCCGGCTGGTACCGGTCGAATGCGGTGTGTTCCGCCGGGACTTTCACCGACAGCGGGGAGACATATCCCCAATCATTGGAATGGGGACGCGAGCGGCCTGCGGCGAACCCGAGCAGTGATTCCCCCTCGACGACGCTCGAACGTCAACCGCATCCGAATTACCGACCGTCAAACTGTCCAATCGGCATGTGGCCCGGTAGAGCCCGCCATTGGTGAACCCCTCAAACCCCTCCCGCATCAAGTCCGACAAACGGGTCTCACGACGCGGCCACCGCCGACGCGGCGACCGTCACGCCGCGGTCAACCGATTGCAAGAGGCGCAACACACCTCGATTGGCGTTGATCAGCGCACGTTCGTAGGCGTCGCCGTCCGCGCCGGCCAGTTCGTCCGCCTGTGCCTGCATCGTCAGGTTCCACCGGTAGCGAAGCGCCGCGATCAGTCCGTCCGGGTCGCCGAACACTCCGACCAACTCCGGACGCCAGGGCAGCACGCCGCCCCCCGGCGTTCGATTTCTGCCGCAACCTCCGCAGTGCCCGCCACCATTGATGCGTGCCGGCCCAGGACATTGTTCTCACCTCGATGATCGTCGATGCTGTCGTGAGCACCGGGCATGCTCAACTCTCGAGATCAGGATCAGGCCGGGAAACACTGGCTCGCTACTGGGGAAATCACTTACTTCCCGGCGCCGCAGTGGGCGCGTTGTGCGATACACCACGCCGCAACTTCGGCCCGACTGCTTGCGCCGAGTTTTCCCATGATGCGGTGTACGTGGACTTCGACAGTCTTCTCCGCGATTCCCAACGCGCGCGCGATCTGGCGGTTCGTCCGACCCCGTGGAACAAGTTCGGCGACCTGGCGCTCGCGGCGTGTCAACAGAGGTTTGGGTGACGACCCGGCCGGGGCCTCGAGTTCGTCGAGGATTTCGCGCACACATCCGTCGCGGTCGGACCGGATACGCTCGGCGCCCTCACCCCGGCAGACGTCGGACTTGTGAGGCCCGAGCTCGTCGAGTGCCCTGCTGACCGATTCCGACGCCCACCCGGCCATGAACGGCAGAACAGCGGTTCCCATCGCGTCCCGAACCCTTTACGGCGTAAAGCCTACCGGTGGTCGGGGAATGGGATATACCGTGATCTCGAGTTTCATCTCTGAAAACCAGGCCAATTGAACAGCTTTCGAATCCACACGGCCCGGTATTTCGCGCCCGGTCGGAAAAGGCGCATTACGGCGTTCGTTCTGCATGCTTTGTTGTGCAACTCATTACAACTGGCACCGGCACCGGCGGGCCCGGCTGCGAGTCGGATCGGCCCAGACCAAAGCTCCCACTCCACGGGACGCGTCGTGGACGACCACCCACCTCACTCCTAGCGTTGGCGCGAATCGCCATGAGCAGCAACATGAACAGGAGTCCAACTGTGAGCAAGCGCAGCGAGTTGCCCCCCACCCTTGCGCGTGACGTAACGGTTGACCTGCTCGTCGTCGGATCAGGGACGGGCATGGCTGCCGCCCTGACCGCGAACGAGTTGGGTCTGTCGACCCTGGTCATCGAGAAGACGAAGTACGTGGGCGGATCCACTGCACGATCCGGCGGTGCGTTCTGGATTCCCGCGAACCCGGTCCTGCAGGAATCCCACTCCGGGGACACGCTCGATCGGGCCCGGACGTACGTCCGCTCCGTGGTCGAGGGCTCCGCGCCGGCCGAGCGCGGCACGGCGTTTCTCGACCACGGCGCCGCCACCGTCGAGATGCTGCGTCGGACCACCCCGATGCGATTCTTCTGGGCCAAGGAGTACTCCGACTACCACCCCGAACTGCCCGGTGGATCCGCGGCGGGCCGGACCTGTGAGTGCCTGCCGTTCGACGCCTCCGTCCTCGGTGCCGAGCGGCCCCGGCTGCGTCCCGGCGTGATGGAGGCCCCGGTCCCGATGCCGACCACCGGCGCGGACTACAAGTGGATGAACCTCGTCGCGCGCGTGCCGTCGAAGGGCCTGCCGCGCATCGTCAAGCGGGTCGCGCAGGGCATCGGTGGACTCGCGTTGCGTCGCGAGTACATGGCCGGTGGGCAGGCCCTCGCCGCCGGGTTGTTCGCGGGCGTGCTCGACGCCAAGATCCCGGTCTGGACCGAGACGTCGCTCGTCAGCCTGATCACCGACGGGGACGCCGTGACCGGCGCGGTCGTCGAGCAGAACGGCCGTGAGGTCACCGTGACGGCACGGCGCGGTGTCGTTCTCGCGACCGGCGGCTTCGACCACGACATGGACATGCGTCACAAGTTCCAGTCGGAGAGGCTCGCCGATCACGAGAGCCTCGGCGCGGAGGGGAACACCGGCGACGGAATCCGGATCGCGCAGCAGGCGGGTGCCGACATCGGCCTCATGGACCAGGCCTGGTGGTTCCCGGCCGTCGCCGCCCTTCCCGGTCACGACCCCCTCGTCATGCTGGCGGAACGGTCGCTGCCCGGGTCGTTCATCGTCGACCACACCGGCCGACGCTTCGTCAACGAGTCCACCGACTACATGTCGTTCGGCCAGCGCATCCTCGAGCGGGAGCGGGCCAGCGACCCGGTCGAGTCCATGTGGATCGTCTTCGACCAGGCGTACCGCAACAGCTACATCTTCGCGGCGGGTCTGTTCCCCCGGCAGCCGCTGCCTCAGTCCTGGTACGACGCCGGTATCGCACACCAGTCGTCCGATCCCGTCGCACTCGCGCGCTCGGCCGGTCTGCCCGAGGACGCGTTCGCGGACACGTTCCGCCGCTTCAACGAAGCCGCGGCCGCCGGCGTCGACTCGGACTTCCAGCGCGGTGCCAGTGCCTACGACCGCTACTACGGCGACCCGACGGTCACGCCGAACCCGAACCTGCGGCCGTTGAACCGCGGGCCCTTCTACGCGGTCAAGATGACGCTCAGTGACCTCGGCACCTGCGGTGGCGTCACGGCGGACGAGCGCGCGCGGGTGCTCCGCGAGGACGGGAGCGTCGTCACGGGGCTCTACGCGATCGGCAACACTGCGGCGAACGCGTTCGGCAACACCTACCCGGGCGCGGGAGCGACCATCGGGCAGGGCCTCGTCTACGGGTACATCGCGGCACACGACGCCGCGCAGCGCACCGCCTGACGGCGGCGGGAAGCCCCCACGCGGAACGACGAAGGCCCCGGGAGCGGAATGCTCCCGGGGCCTTCGGGGGTATCGGGGTCCGGTCCAGCTCGCCAGAGGAACGAGAGGTGTACGACTCAGCGCCGCTGACCGGTCACTGACCGCGCGACGCGCTCAACGGAACCGCCCCCGGGGAAGCTCCCCGGGGGCGGTTGAGCTGGATTGGACGCTGCTAGGCCAGGTCGGCGAGCGCCGTCTCGATCTCCGAGGGCAGGACGGTCGGCTCGAAGCGCCGCACGACGTTGCCCTCCGGGTCGACGAGGAACTTGGTGAAGTTCCACTTGACCGCGTCGGTACCGATCGACTCGGGCATCGTCTTGCTGACGTGCTCGAACAGGAACCCGTGGTCCGGGCCGAAGTCGCCGGGCGCCTCGGCGCGCAGGTGCTGGTACAGCGGGTGCGCGTCGTCGCCGTTGACGTCGATCTTGCCGTAGACCGGGAAGGTGACGTCGTAGTTGACGCGGCAGAACTCCTGGATCTCGGCGTCGGTGCCGGGTTCCTGGCCCGCGAACTGGTTGCACGGGAACCCGATGACCTGCAGACCGAGATCGTCGGACTTGCGGTTCAGTTCCTCGAGGCCCTCGTACTGGGGTGTCAAGCCGCACTTGCTGGCGACGTTGACGATGAGCAGGTACTTGCCGGCGTAGCCGCTCAGGTCCTCGGTGGTGCCGTCAGCGGTCGCGACGGTGAAGTTGTGGACGCTCATGAACTCTTCCTCTGGATGGCGTGCGGATGGAACGGAACAGCGTGTCGGATCGTGCACATCCCTCCGCGGGGCGGTCAGCCCAGGACGCAGGCCGAACCCACGGTTCCGGGTTCCCACGGCGCGGCAGGATGCCCTTGAAGCCACACCGGATGTTACGGGTCGGCCACGTCGCCCGCCTGCGCGGCGCACGAGCCGGCCCTCATGGGTGCGCTCGCCGATCTGGCGGCGCTCCTCCACACGGATCGGTGCAGGGGCCGATCATGTCGTGGCCTGTGTACCGGCCTGTGGATCGACGGGCGCTACGATCGCCACCGCCGGGGCGATTCGCCCGATTCCGCTCGTTGACTGGAGGTGGCGACGTGAGCGCGTTGTCGAACCCGAACACGATCCCGCCCTACGCCACTCTGCCCGACCTGCCCCTCGACGACGACGATCGCGCCGAGCTGACCCAGCAGATCTGGAATCAGCTGATCACCGGCCGGGGAGACGTCGACGACTTCATCGACATCTACGGCGAGGACCACGACCTCACCGACGAACAGCTCGAGGCGGCGTTCGGCGCGCTGCGCACCGCGCGGCTGCGCCAGCAGGCGGAGATCGGCGCGTACACCTCCCGCACGATCGCCGCGTTCGAGGAGCTCAACGCCGGCGGCGTGGTCGCCCGCGCGGACTTCTCCTGCTGCGGCAGCTGCGCGTCCGGCGAGATCTGGGGCGAGCGTGACGACAGCCGCCACTGGAAGGGTTACGCCTACTTCCACCAGCAGGACACCGACCGTCTCGTCGAGGCCGGCGAGACGTACATCGGCTACGGCGCCTTCCCGCCCGAGGACTTCGACGAGGCCACCTACGACGCACTCAGCGATGACGCGAAGGAAGACCTCTACACGGCCGACGTCAGGCGCCTGCTCGACGATGTGATGTTTCCCGTCTTCCGGCGGCACGGCATCGAGCCGGAATGGAACCGCGACCTGGGCACGCGGGTGCTGCTCAAGAACGCCGACTGGTACGACCCGATCGAGGCGTAGACCGCTCCGTTCGGTCGTCCCGACGGCGTTCGATCCCGAGCACCACAGGCAGCGTCATGCCGTCGAGCGCCGGCAACAAGATCCAGATCCGGACCTGGGCAGCCGAATCCACGCGATACTCGCGGCATGAAGATGTCGCGTCGATCGGCATCTGCGCGGGCAGGCTCAGCGCCTCCGGGAATGCGTTCGACGGACCCCGCAGGAGCACTCCTCCGCTCCCGGGGCTGTCCATTCCGTCGAACTGCGAATCTCGCAAGGCTTCTCACCGCTGGGCGGGTGGGGATCGACCACCCTGGCATGTAACGTCACTGCGATCATCGATTGGCGAAACCTCCGTGAGTCACTGTCCCCCACCGATACTCGGCGCCTGGGCCGTGATCGAACGAGGCGTGGACCGCTTCCGGTCGGATCCGTCGGGATTCATCGACGCGAGCTCCGCACGATTCGAGGTGGAGATGTCGGTAACCAGCTCCCCCGACTGCGTCGTCGCCCGGGTGTAGAGAATGCGTGAGCCGTCGGGGGTGAACTGCGGGTGCACCGCGTAGGACTCGGTCAGCGGCGTGATCGCTCCGCCACCGGCGGGCATCGAGTAGATCTCGGAACCGTTGTTGCCGCCACGGTTGCTCGAGAAGACCAGGACGGAGCCGTCGGGTGAGTACGCGGGATCCTGATTCCAGAACTGTTTGCGCAGAAGCACCTTCGGCTCTCCGCCAGCCCTCGGCGCATCGCCGATGTCTCGTCCCCACGGATCGTCGGACCGCGCGTGTCGCAGAAGAAGATCCGACGCGTGGAGTGCTCGAGCGATGCCGACGGCAACAGGATCCGGGGCAGCAATCCGCACCGACTCGGGATCCTGCGGCACACCCCGCTCGCGGACTCACATCACGGCAGTCGTGGTCAACCGACTCGCCCGCTGCAGTGCCGCGACGTACTCCCCCTCGATCCTCTCGACGATCGTGCTCACCGGTTCGATCGCACGGATCGGCGCGAGCCCCTGACCGGCGGCCCAGACGTCCTTCCACCGCTTCATCGATTCCGCGCCGGCGGTGTAGTTCTTCTCCCCGGTCGGCGGCGTCAGGTTGTCGGGATCGAGGCCGCAGGCGACGAGGCTGGGCTTGAGCCAGGAGGCCGGGGTTCCGGTGATCGCGGAACTGATCACGAGGTCGTCGGGTCCGTGGTCGACGACCATCTGCTTGTACCCGTCCACGGCCATGCTCTCCGAGGCCGCCAGGAACCGGGTGCCCATGTAGACCAGGTCGGCGCCTGCGGTGATCGCACCCGCGACACCGTGACCGTCGCTGATGCCGCCTCCGACGATGATCATCCCGTCGAAGTACTCGCGCACGGCGGATGTGAAGGCGAACGGCGACAGATGGCCGGTGTGTCCGCCGGCTCCGGCCGACACGCAGGCCATGCCGTCCACGCCCGCGTCCGCGGCCTTGCGCGCGAGGCGCAGGTTGACGACGTCGGCGATCACCGTGCCGCCGTAACCCTTGACGATGTCCATCACGGGTTTCGGGGACCCGAGGGCCGTGATGACGATCTGCGGCTTGTATTCGGCGATCAGGCGCAGGTCGTCCTCGAGGCGGGCGTTGCTGCTGTGCGTGATCACGTTTGCCGCCCACGGGGCGACCGGGCCTGCGGTGGCCTCGGCCGCGCGGAGTTGGTCGGTGATCGATCCCATCCAGGTGTCGAGGTCCGCCGCGGTGCGGCAGTTCTGTGTCGGGAAGGACCCGACGATGCCGGCGGTGCAGGCGGCGGTGACGAGCTCCGGGCCGGACACCAGGAACATCGGCGCCGCGACGACGGGCAGCCTCAGGGTGGCCAGCAACGAGTCGGTCATGGTGTCCTCTTTCGGGATCTGTCGGTGTAAGTGATTGCGGGAGTTCATGATGCGGCTCGGACGAGGGCGACGAGCAGCTCGGCGGCGGCAGCCCGGTCGACCTTTCCCAGCGCGGTCAACGGGAGACGGTCGACGCGGTGGGCGGCCTTGGGGCGTTTGTAGTCGGGCAGGCGCGTGCGGCTCTCCGCCAGCACGACGGCGTCGTCGACACCCGCCTCTGCCGCCGAGGTGTACGCGGCGACGATGCGTTGCCCCCACATCTCGTCGGGCAGTCCGACGACGACGACATCGTCGACCCCGGGGATCGCGGAGATCGCCTCCTCCACCTCGCGTGGATAGACGTTGTACCCGCCGGTGATGATCATGTCCTTGCTGCGACCGGTCAGGTGGATGTAGCCGTCCGGGTCGCGGTAGCCGAGGTCGCCCGAGTACAGGCAGCCGTCGACGTGGCTCTTGCCCAGATCCGTTCGGGTACCCGCATTGTGATAGCCGGGACTGACGGCGGGGCCTGCGACGACGAGCTCGCCGATCTCTCCGTCGGCAACCGTGACACCGTGCCCGCGGAACTCGATCGCCGACTCCGGGCAGGCTCGCCCCACCGAGCCGAGCACGTCGGCGTTCTCGCACACACCGCGACGGTGGTCCGCCGCGGTCAGCACGGTCAGCGGAGGGATCGCCTCGACCATGCCGTAGTACTGAACGAGATTGGGCGTGATGCGCTGGTAGGCCTGGCGGATGTGCTCGACCGGCATCGGCGCACCCGCGTACGCCAGCATGCGCATGCGCCGCATCACCGACAGCCGGGCATCGTCGAAGTCGAGCAGTCGGGCAATGACCGTGGGCACCAACGCCGTGTGGGTCGCGGAGTGGGCCTCGACGGCATCGATCAGACCCGCCGGGCCGACGTGATCGAGGAGCACCTGGCGCCCGCCGGCCTCGACGAACGGCAGCACGAACAGCCCACTGGTGTGGATGACGGGCCCCGCGTGCAGGAACACCGCCGGCTCGGCACCGCCGAGGGTGCCGGCGAGCACCTGGTCGCGCATGGCGCCCAGCGACGCCAGCCGGTTCGCGTGGGTCCGCTGGGCGCCCTTCGGGACCCCGGTGGTCCCGGACGAATAGTGCAGCGCGCACAGTGAATCCGGCTCGGGCGTGGGCATCGCGAGGCGGCCCGCGCCACCGGCCGCCACCTCGTCGAGCGAAGGCCCGGTCGACGTCGTCCCGCCGACGGTGATCACGGTCGACGTGGTCATCCGCGCGGCGAACTCGGTCGCACCGTCGATCCGGGGATCGACGACCAGCACATCCGGTTCGCAGTCGTGGACGACGCGTTCCCAGTCCATCGGGCCCACGCGCGGGTTGAGCGAGACCCGGACGAAACCGCCGATCGCCAGCGCGAGATCGACCTCGACCGCGGCGATCGAGTTGCCGAGCAGGACCACGACCCGGCTCCCCGCCGCGATGCCGAGGCGACGCAGGCCCCCGGCCAGCGCGTGTGCCCGGTCGGACAGTTCGGTGAACGTTCGGGTCCCGCAGCCGTCCTCGATCGCGATCGCGGGCCCGTACCGGTCGGCCGCGGCGCTCAGCACGTCGGCTATGGACATGAGACTCCTTCCATTCGCTACAGTTATTGAAGTAGACATCGGCGGGCGCGTTTCCGCAAGGCCGCACCCGGACCGCACAGGAGGAGTCCCCCATGCCCCAACGCCTTTCCCCGTCCGACCGACACTCCGCGTGGGTGATCGATGCGGTCCGGACCCCGTTCGGTGCTGCGCGCGGGGCGCTCTCCCACGTCCGAGCGGACGACCTGGCCGCGCTTCCGATCACGGACCTGGTCCGCAGGCATCCCACCCTCGATCCCGGCCGCATCGACGACGTCGTCTGGGGCAACGCCAACGGCGCGGGCGAGGACAACCGCAACGTGGCTCGGATGGCGGTGCTGCTCGCGGGACTCCCGCACACGATTCCTGGCGTGTCGGTCAACCGACTGTGCGGCTCCGGTGCCGAAGCGGTGCTGTCCGCGGTCAGACGGGTCGCGGTCGGTGACGCGGAGATCACGATCGCCGGCGGCTCGGAGAGCATGAGCCGCGCGCCGTACGTGCTGCCCCCGGTGGACTCCGCGTTCCCCCGGTCGATGGAGCTGGTCCCCACCACCGTCGGGTGGCGCATGCCGAACCCTCGATTCCCCGCGGCCTGGGTCGAGACGCTCGGTAGATCGGCCGAGTTGGTGGCGCAGCAACTGGGCGTCGGCCGGACCGAGCAGGACGAATGGGCCCTTCGGTCCCATGGGCTGGCGGCCCGGGCCTGGACGGACGGCGTGCACGACGGCTTCGTCGCGCCGCACCCGGACCTCGGCCGCGACGAATCGATCCGCGAGACCGACGCCGCGACCCTGGCCGCCCTGCGGCCGGCCTTCTCCAGCGGCGGCAGCGTCACCGCGGGCAACTCGTCGCCGATCAGCGACGGCGCGGTCGCCGCGCTGGTGGGCACCGGATCCGTCGCCGACGAACTCGGTGTCGAGCCGCTCGGCCGGGTGCTGGCCTCGGCGGTCGTCGGCGCCGAGCCCGACAAGTTCGCGCTGGCACCCGTCGCCGCCATCACGAAGGCCCTGGACCGCGCGGGTCTCGGGCTCGCCGACGTCCGGGTGCTCGAACTCAACGAGGCGTTCGCCGCGATGGTCCTGTCCTGCCTGCGTGAACTCCCCATCCCGGTCGACCGGGTCAACCCCTTCGGCGGCGCCATCGCACTCGGCCATCCGCTCGGCGCATCGGCGGCCCGGATGGTGGTCGACTGCCTGCGCCATCTCCGCCGGCTCGGCGGGGGCATCGGCGTCGCGGCCGCGTGCATCGGCGTGGGACAGGGCATCGCTATTGTGTTGGAGGCCTGAACAAGCGATCCGCGGGACGCGATCGCCGCGGGCAGGACCGGGAGGTGGGTGACGTGGCCGAATCGGTGGCCGCCACACCCCCGAGCCCGGTTGCCCAGACGATCGACCTGCTCGGCGACCGGTTGACCCTCGCCATCCTGCGGGAGGCCTTCGTCGACCACGTCCGCCGCTTCAGCCAGTGGATCGACCGGACCGGCGCTCCACCGGCCATGCTGACGGCACGACTGAACGCGCTGGTCGAGGCGGGCCTGATGGAACGCCGACCCCAGCCGCACGGCGGCGACCGCCACGACTACCTCATGACCGAACTCGGCGTGGCGACGTGGGAGATCCTGGTCAGCCTCTGGGCGTGGCAGCGCGAGTGGTCCCCGGAGGGGGTTCTGCAACCCGAGTTGGTGCACACCGACTGTGGCCACCGGGGGCCACCGGCGCTGATGTGCCGGCACTGCGGCCGCACCGTCGGCACGCGGGATGCGCAACTCGAACTCGATCCCGAATCGCTGGTGCTCGCGACCCGGAGCGGGCGACGGCGATCGACCCGCAACGCCCCGTCGGTGAGCCGGGTCGATCTCCAGTTCACCGAGGTCATGGAGGCGATCGGCGACCGCTGGAGCGCCTTCGTCACGGGCCTGGCGTTGTCGGGCGTTCGCCGGTTCGGCGAGTTCCAGTCGATCCTGAAGATCTCGCCGACCACGCTCACCGAGCGTCTGGGACGACTGTCCGAGGTGCAGATACTCGCCCGGAGCGAACACGGCGGCGGTCGCGAGTACCTGTTGACGCCACGCGGCCGGGGACTGTTCCCGATCTTCGCGTTCCTGCTGTCGTGGACGCAGGTCGCGCATCCCGATGCTCTCCCGCTCGGTCCGAAACTCCACCACCCCGACTGTGGTTCCCGGCTGCTCCCGGCGCTGCGCTGCCGCGGATGCGACGCCAGGCTGGAACGCACGTCCGTGCGCTTCGAGCCCTTCCCGTTCGGCAACCGGCTCCCCCTCTAGGCGAAGCGCCCTCACCACACGGTCCGACGTGGTCGACCGTTGACAACCAACTCTGTGTCCTGGTTCACTTCAATAACAGTAGTTAATTCGGCCGAAGCGGACACCCGCCCCTCATCCGCACGCCCCACCCCGATGACTGACTGATCTCGCCACACATCTGTTGACACAGGAACGAGCGCCCATGTTCTTCGAAACTCACCTCGAACTGCTGCAGGCCGCGGCAGAGGCCAATCGCACCCGCACCGCGTGGACCGGGTACGCGCCCGTCACCCCGCCCGACGCCGCGCAGTCCGACGCCCTCGTCGGCGCCTACGACGGTGTCACCCTGAGGCTTTCGTCTCCCACCAATTCGGTGATCACCGCCGACGAGGTCTCGCCGTACACCGGGAAGTCGCTCAATGTCAGCTACAGCGCGCCGTCGGTGGACGAGGCGCTCGCGGGCGCGACCGCCACCGCCACCGCCCTCCGCGACGCGGGCATCGAGCGCCGGGTCGGGGTGTGCCTCGAGGCACTGCACCGGATCCACCGCCGCGGTACGGAATTCGCGGCCGTCACCTCCCACACCACCGGACAGAGCCTCAACATGGCCTGCAGCGGAAGTGGCACCAACGCGCTCGACCGCGGCCTGGAAGCGGTGGCGATGGCCTGGTCGGTCATGACCCGGGTCCCCGAACACGTCAGGTGGCAGCAGAGATTCGGCAAGTCGGACGTGACCCTGCAGAAGCGATTCCGCACCCGCCCGCTCGGTACCGCGCTCGTCGTCGCCTGCGCCTCGTTCCCCGCCTGGAACGCCTACCCCGCGATCCTCGCCAACCTCGCGACCGGGAATCCGGTTCTCGTCAAGCCGCACCCCCGCTCGGTGCTCGCGACCGCGCTCGCCGTGGAGGTGTTGCGCGAGGTGCTGGCCGAGGCGCAGCTGCCCGCCGACGCCGTTCAGCTCGTCGTCGACACCGCGGACGCTCCTGTCGCGGGACGGCTCGCCACCAGCCCCGAGGTGCGGATCGTCGACTTCACCGGCAGCCCCACGTTCGGATCGTGGCTGGAGAACAACGTCCCGAACACGCTGGTGTTCACCGAGACCGCGGGCGTCAACACCGTCGTCCTCGATTCCGTGTCCGACCTGACGGCGGCGATGCGCACGCTCGCCGGCGGTCTCGCGCTGTTCAGCGGCCAGATGTGCACCACGCCCCAGAACATCTACATCCCCGATGCGGGCGTGCGCACGGACGACGGCGTGATCGCGCGAGACGACGTCATCGCGGCCCTCATGTCGGCGGTCGACGACCTCGCCGGTGCACCTCGCCGCGCCGGGGCGGTCTGCGGCGCACTGCAATCCGACGCGACGCTGCACTCGATCACCGCGCTCGCCGACGCGGCCGAGGCGAGCGGAACCCTGCTCCGCAGGCCGGCACCGTACGCCCATCCCGACTACCCCCAGGCCCGGGCGGTGACCCCGCTGATCATCCGGGTCGACCCCCGTCGAGGCGAGGCGCTGCCCGACGGCGAACAGTTCGGTCCGGTCGCGTTCCTCGTCGACTGCGCCGACACCGGGTCCGCGGTGGAGCACGCGACCGCGGCGGTCCGCAGCCACGGTGCGATCAGCTCGTACCTCTACTGCACCGACGACGCCGTCGTCGACGAGGTGGCCGACGCGTACGCCGATGCCGGGGCCTCCCTGTCGGCGAATCTGGTGTCCTCGATGCCGATGCAGTTCGCGGCCGCCTACAGCGACTACCACGTCACCGGCCTCAACCCGGCCGGCAACGCGACCCTCACCGACGAGTCCTTCGTCGCCGGGCGATTCCGGATCGTCCAGGATCGCCGCCAGATCGAGGGGGTGTGACCATGTCCCAGTTCGCATCCGGTGTCTACATCTACGACGCGATCCGCACGCCGAAGGCGCGGGTCCGGCGTCAGGGCGGCACCTTCGCCGACGTACCCGCGCACGAGCTCCTCGCGCAGTTGCTGTCCGCCCTGCAAGAACGCGGGCTCCCCGCTGACACGGTCGACGACGTCATCGTCGGCACCAGCACGGCCGTCGGCGACCAGGGCGGCAACGTCGCCCGCGCCGGTGTGCTCTGGGCCGGCTGGCCGGATCAGGTGGGCGCCGGGGTGGTCTCGCGGCTGTGCTGCTCGGGACTGGACGCCATCGAGTCCGCCTCGGCCAAGGTGGCCTCCGGCATCGCCGATGTCGTCGTCGCCGGTGGAGTCGAGTCGATGTCGCGGGTGCCGATGCTGTCGGACCGGCCCGCCTTCGTCGCCGACGAGGAGCTCGGGGACCGCACCGGCTATGTGACGATCGGGGTCTCCGCGGATCTCCTGGCGGCCCAATACGGTTTGACACGACCGGATCTCGACGCCTACGCGGTGACCTCGCACCGCCGCGCCGCCGCGGCCCCGCCGTCCCCGTCTGTGATCCCGGTCCGATCGGGCGACGCCACGATTCTCGAGTCGGACGAGGGACCCCGACCCGACGTCAGCCTCGAATCGCTCGCCGAGCTCGCCCCGCTCTTCGGCGAGGACCCGTCATGGAGCCGCGTGGCGACGCGCCTCGCCGACGTCGGGCTCCCGGACGGCGGGCTGCACACCGCCGCCACCGCCCCGCAGATGGCGGACGGTGCGGCGCTGGCGGTGTTCGGGTCCTCCGCCGCACGCGATCGGATCGGTCACGAGCCGATCGCGGAGGTGGTGGGCGTCGCCCAGGCCGCCGTGCGCTCACCGCTGCTCACGGCATCCGTCGCCGCATCCCGGCGTGCCCTCGCGAACGCGGGGATCACCGCCGGACGACTCGACGTGATCGAGGCGAACGAGTCCTTCGCCGCCTCCGTCCTGGTGATGACCCGAGAGCTGGGCGTCGATCCCGACAAGGTCAATCCGCTCGGCGGATCCCTCGCCACCGGCCACCCGCTGGGCGCGGGCGGCGGGGCCCTGCTCGTCAACGCCCTGGACCAGCTCTCCCGAGTCGACGGCGAGTACGCCCTCGTGACCATCCCGGCAGCTCTCGGGCTCGGCGCCGCCGTCGTCGTCCGCCGACTCCGCTGATCTCCCGCCCAGACCACTGCACGAAAGGACGCCATGAATGCCATCTCGGACGGCCACGCCGCCAACCGTTTACGCCCGTGTCATCCCGATCGCCGTGTCCAGGACCATCTCGAACACCACTGGTGGTCTCCGCTGACCGTGCTGGACCTCCTCGACGGCCAGGTCCGGAGCCGCGGCGATGCCCCTGCGGTGACCGATCCGACGAATCTGCCCGCGTTGTGCGGGCTCGAGCCCGAGGCACTGACGTGGCGGGAGCTCGACGCACGGGTCGACGACCTCGCCGCCAAGCTGCACGCATCGGGAATCGGTCCCGGCGATGTCGTCGCGGTGCTCATGCCCAACTCCGTCGCCCTGACCGCGACCTACTTCGCGCTGTGGCGCCTCGGGGCGATCGCGTCCCCGATGCCGGCCTCGTATCGACGACACGAACTGACCCGGATCGTCGAATCCGCCTCGGCCGTCGCGGTCGTCACCGTCAACAGCCTCGGCGACCGCGCGCCGTCAGAGGAGGCACTCGGCCTGATCGGAGCGCTGCCCTCGCTGCGCACCGTGTTCACGTTCGGCCCGCCCGCGTCGCGCGGGGGCCTGCCACTGGACGCGGCCCCGGCCACCGGCGAAGCGCTCGATGCCGCGCGTCGCGCCTACGCGGCCCTGCCCCGGTCGGTGAACGACTGCATCACGATCTGCTGGACCAGCGGCACCGAGGCCGCACCCAAGGGCGTGCCCCGCTGCCACGGTGACTGGATCGCGGTCGGGCAGGCGGTTCAGGACGGTCTGGAAACGGACGAGACGTCCGTCATGCTCAACCCGTTCCCGATGGTCAACATGGCCGGGTTCGCGACATCGCTGCTGCCGTGGCTGCTCGGCGGCGGCCACCTGGTCCACCATCACCCACTGGACCTGGCCGTCTATCTCGATCAGCTCCAGCGCCATCAGGTCACCCACACCAGCATGCCGCCCGCGATCCTCACCATGCTGTTGCAGCGCGAGGACATTCGGGCCGCGCACGATCTGTCCGCGCTCCGCCGGGTGGGCTCGGGCGGCGCCCCGCTGCCCCCCGGCGTCGTGCGTGACTGGCAGTACTCGCTCGGTGTCGAGGTGCTCAACTTCTTCGGGTCGAACGAGGGGGTGTGCCTGCTCGGCGCCCCGTCGGACACCCCGGACCCGATGACCCGTGCCGAGTACCTGCCGAACTACGGCGCACCGGGCCGGTCGTGGGCCACCGGCGTGGCCGAGCGCACCTCGGCGCGCCTGGTGGATCTCGCGACCGGCGAGCAGGTCACAGCGGTCGGCGGGCGCGGCGAGCTCCGGCTGAAAGGACCGACGATCTTCGCCGGCTACCTCGAGGGCACCGCGGCGACGAGCCCGTTCGACGAAGACGGATACCTCTGCAGCGGAGACATCTTCGAACTGTGCGGCGACAACGGCGAGTACCTCAGGTTCGTCGATCGGAGCAAGGAGATCATCATCCGGGGCGGCATGAACATCGCTCCGGCCGAGATCGAGGGGATCCTCATCGACCACCCCGCCGTCGCCGACGTGGCCATCGTCGGATACCACGACGACGTCCTGGGTGAGAAGTGCTGTGCGGTGGTCGTTCCCAAGGCCGGGGACGGAGTCGTGCTCGAGGATCTGGTCGAGTTCCTGCGCGCCAAGGACGTCGCCTCGTTCAAGCTGCCGGAGCGGCTCGTCACGGTCGACCAGCTCCCCCGCAACCCGGTCGGAAAGCTGCAGCGGCGAGACATCCGTGGCGCGGTCGCGAAGGTCGGCTGACCATGGGATCACCAGAGGTCGACGGCGTGCCGGTGGGCACGCCGCGTGCGACGCCGACCGGGTCCGGCGGGTCCATGGCCGAGGAGATGACCGCGATGCTCGCGGGACGGCTTCCGGGCCTGGTCGGAATGCGCATCCTCGAGGCGTCGGCGGCGGCGGTCACCGGTGAACTGACCGTTCGCGAGGAACTGTTGGCGCCGAACGGATACCTGCACGCGGCCACCGTCGTGGCATTGGCCGACACGGTGTGCGGCGTCGGCGCACGGCTGGCGCTGCCCACCACGGCGTCCGGATTCACCACCCTCGAGCTCAAGACCAACTATCTCGGCACGGCGCGGTCGGGATCGGTGACGGTGGCCGCGACACTCGTCCACGGCGGGCGACGCACCCAGGTGTGGGACGCCACCGTCCACGACGGCGCCGGAAGTCCGATCGCACTCTTCCGCTGCACCCAGATGGTGCTCTACCCCCAGGCACCGCACCAGCATTCATCCACTCAACTCAACCTCGACACCACCGAAGCGGAGTAGCCATGACCACCACCCAGCCCGGCGCGAACGGCGACCCGATCGCCGTCGCACGCCCGGTCGACAGCGCCGACGAGAATCCGTACACCCTCGGGGTGTTCGCACCCGTCCGCGACGAACTCACCCTGGACGATCTCACAGTCATCGGCGAGATCCCCAAGGACCTCAACGGTGTGTACCTCCGCAACGGCCCGAACCGGCAGTTCGAGGCTCCGGGCCGCTACCACATGTTCGACGGCGACGGCATGATCCATGCCGCACACTTCGAGAACGGGAAGGTGCGCTACCGCAATCGGTACGTCCTGACCAGGGCGTTTCACGAGGAGTCCGAGGCGGGCCGCGCCCTGTGGACCGGTCTCATGGAGAACCCGAAGGACAATCCGTGGGGCAACGGACACGGCCTCGGGATCAAGGATTCCGCGAACACCGACGTCATCTACCACCGAGGCCAGGTTCTGGCGACCTGGTACCTCTGTGGAACGCCCTACGGCGTGGACCCGTTGTCCCTGGATACGCTCGGTGCGCAGGACTTCCTGGGTACCTTCGCCGGTGACATGATGGCCCATCCGAAGGTCGACGAGGCCACCGGCGAACTGATCTGGTTCGACTACGGGCCGGACCAGGACTTCCTGCGCTACGGCATCATCGGCGCCGACGGCCGTCAGACACATCTGACGCAGATCGATCTGCCGGGCCCGCGACTTCCGCACGACATCGCGATCACCGCCAACTACTCGATCCTGATGGATCTGCCGCTGGTGCAGGACCACGACGCGCGCCGGGCCGGCAAGTACCGGATCTTCTACGATCAGGAACTCCCGGCTCGTTTCGCGGTCATTCCCCGCCACGGAAGCGGCAGCGACGTGCGGTGGTTCGAGGTCAAGCCCTGCTACATCTACCACGTCGTCAATTCGTGGGAGGCCGGCGACGAAATCGTCATGGACGTGTGCCGGGTGAAGAACCCCCAGCACCAGACGACTTTCGCGTCGCCCCTGTCGAACATGCTCGCGTACATGCGGCTCGATGCGCAGCTCTACCGGTATCGCTTCAACCTCCGCACCGGCGCCACCATCGAGACCGAACTCGACAACGCCAACATCGAGTTCCCGAGCGTGGATTCGCGCGTCATGGGTCGCTCGCACCGGTACTCGTACAGCATGAGCCTCGCGAACGAGCCGACGCTGCTCTTCGACGGGCTCGTGCGATTCGACTCGCAGACCGGCACGAAGGAAGAGCACAAGTTCGGTTCGGGGCGTTGGGGTTCGGAGGCACCCTTCGCACCGCGCGACGGATCGACGGGCGAGACCGACGGCTACCTGGTGTGCTTCGTCAACGACGAGGCCGAGGATCGGGGCGAGATCAACATCTTCGATGCCGAGGATGTCGCGGCCGGACCGATCGCCCGGGTGCTGCTGCCGCGTCGGGTGCCCTCCGGCTTCCATGCCACCTGGGTGCGCGCCGATCAGCTGGCCGAGGCGCGCGCATAGGCACACCGCCCCTCGGCTTACGGTGCTCGCCGAGGGGCGGTTCGAAGGTCTCCTGCGCGAGGCCGTTCGCGAACCGCTTCACGCCGCGGACCACCGGCCTTGCCGGGAACCGGCCGGCGCCCACCACATTCGCGCGTCGCGCGGCGGGGCCCGTCGCCTTTCCCGAACCCGACGACTACAAGGAGGAACAGATGACGAACCCCGTCCACGTGCTCGGCGGAGCCCAGACGGACTTCGCGCGGAACTGGTCGAAGGAGGGGCTCGGCCTGGTCGACATGATTGCCGAGACCGTGCCTGCCGCCCTCGCCGACGCGCGGGTCGACGACCACGAGGTCGGTGTCGTTCACGTGAGCAACCTCGCCGGGGAGCTCTTCGCGGGCCAGGCTCAGCTCGGGGGCATGGTGGTTGCAGCCGTGCCGGGGCTCGACGGCGTACCCAGCACCCGGCACGAGGCGGCGTGCGCCTCCGGCAGCACGGCGGTGCTCGCCGCATGTGCCGACATCGAGTCCGGCCGATACGACGTGGCGCTGGTGGTCGGGGTCGAGTTGATGCGCAATGTGTCCGCCCAGACGGCCGCGGAGTACCTGGGCACCGCGGCGTGGGCGGGGCGGGAGGCACTGGATGTGAAGTATCCGTGGCCCGCGCTCTTCGCCGACATCGCGCAGGAGTACGACCGGCGCTACGGCCTCGATCACGCGCATCTCGGACGTTTCGCCGAGATCGCGTTCGACAACGGATCCCGCAATGGTCTTGCGCAGACCAGGGACTGGGAATTCCCGGCCGGATCCTTCGACGAGAACGACGAGGTGAACCCCATCGTGGAGGGGATGCTCCGCAAGACCGACTGCGGACGGATCACCGACGGCGGTGCCGCCGTCCTACTGGCGGGGCCGAAGTTTGCGCAAGCGTGGGCGCGGCGGACGGGAGCCGACCTCGACCAGGAGGCGACCATTGCCGGGTTCGGCCACCGCACCGCGACCCTGCTGCTCGCGGACAAGCTCGCCCAGAGCGCCGACCGGGACCACCTCTTCCCACACCTCCGCGGAGCCGTCGAGGACGCCTACCGTCGCGCGGGGATTGCGGGGGTGGACGACCTGGACGTCGCCGAGATCCACGACTGCTTCACCATCAACGGACTGGTCACGCTCGAGCACATCGGACTGGCAGAGCCGGGCAAGGGCGGCGAGGTGGTGATGGACGGCTCCATCGAACGCGGCGGGCGGCTGCCGGTGAACCCCAGCGGCGGGTTGATGTCGCACGGGCACCCGGTCGGTGCCACCGGTGTCCGGATGGTGCTGGACTCCGCTCGACAGGTCACCGGCCGAGCGGGAGACCATCAGGTCGACAACGCCCGACGCGCCCTCACCGTGAACATCGGTGGATCGTTCACGACCGTGGTGTCCACGGTCGTGACCCGAGGTACCCGGTGACCACCGTCCGAGTTCCCGACTTCCCGCAGATCCTTCGTCCCTGAGCATCGTCACCGCAGCAGCGAAGACCGATCCGGATCGCTCGAGGACCCGGTCGCCAGGGAGGCGCCAGACCCGTTGACTCGGATCTGGCGCCGTCCTGGTTGTCACCCCCGAATCAGTCGACGTGCACCGCCCACGCCGAGCCGCCACCGCCGAACCTCATGACGCGGTGCGGAAGTCCCGTTCAGCGGCGTTGCCGGTCGGCAAGGATCGGGTCGGCAGGGTCGCTGGTCGGCCACCGACGTTCTGCGTCGTGGATGTTCCGGGCCCTCCGGGTGTAGCGGGCCTCGGAGGAGCCCCGACACTGGATAGGGTGCGTTCGTGACGTTGCGACGACCTCTTGCGCCCACCACCCGACGCACCCGGACACTGCTCCTCGCGGCGATCATCGCGATGCCGATGGCGTCCGGATTCTCGGTTCCAGCCCTCGCATCGGCTCCCGACGCAGGTCCCGCGGCGCCGGCTGCTCCCGCCGCCCTGGAACGGCAGTCCGTCAGCGAGCGCTACGCGGCCACCGGCATCCACCCCGTCACATCGGTTGCGGTGCCCGGATACCAGGTGTTCCACCCCGCCGACATCGCCACCGGCCCCGACCGCCATCCGGTGGTCACCTTCGGCAACGGAAGCTACGCGACGTACGAGCAGTACGAGGAGTTGCTGCGCCACCTGGCCTCCTGGGGCTTCGTGGTCGTGGTCGCCGACAGCAGCGTCACCGGCGACGGGACCGAGATCCTGGCGGCGGCGCGCTACATCCTGGCGCAGAACGACAACCCGGAGAGCGTCTTCCACGACCGCGTCGACGTCGCTCACGTCGCCGCCGTCGGACATTCACAGGGCGCCGGGGGATCGATCAACGCCAGCACCAACTCCGACGGACTCATCACCTCCACCGCGGTGCTCGACCTGCCCGATCCCTGGTGGGCCTCTCGGCCCGTCGACGTCATCGACGTGACTCGACTGACCGGTCCGGTCTTCTACCTGACCGGGGCCGAGGATCCGGTCTCGACGGCCGTACCGCAGGCCGCCTATCACGCGGTGAGCCCGGGGCCCGCGGCCCGCGGCCGACTGCTGGGGGTGGGGCACAACTGGCCCACCGACGGAGGCGGATTCCGCGGATACCTCATCGCGTGGCTGCGCTTCACCCTCACCGGCGACCCCGACGCCGCGCGCGCCTTCGTCGGTCCGGCACCGGAGCTGTTGGCCGATCCACGGTGGGACGGGACTGCGGTCAAGGGTTGGTGAATCGAATCACCGGAAGTAGGGCGCGTAGTCGCTGAACGGAACCTGGCCGGTGGGGCTCGACTTCACGGCGGCGGCAACCGCCGCAGGGATGGGCGCCCAGTGGGCAGGCATCGCGGCCGCGAGCGACGGCTTCAATATGTAGAGCAGCGCGAAGTTCACTGTCCAGAGCGGCGGCGCCATCGACATGCCCACCTCCGAACTCACACCCCCCTTGGTGTTGGTCACCAGTTGAGCGGCGCCCGAAATCTGTTGCGCTGCGAAGCCATAGACCGCTTGCGCCGTGTACGCCGAACGGTAGAGGGCGATCAGGGAACGCGTCGCACCGTTGTCCCTCAACCAGGTGCCCACGAAACCACCGGGCGCGATCAGCGAGTTCACCTGCCTCGTCGGCGCGTCCGCGTTGGCCGGACTCTCCAACAGCCCGCTGGTGTTCACGTAGAGCCCGTAGCTGGCCAGAACCGACGGGGTGAGCCGGCCGTCGACGTTGGAATAGAGGGGACGGCCGTTCGTATTGGTGAGGATCCGCGCGCACGCATCGATCACCTCGGCGGCTTCGCGGCTGCCGCCGACTCCGCCGCCGGTGACGAGGTCGCGATACTGATGGTCGGACAGTGCGTCGTCCCTGGTGAGGCCGATCTGGCCGGCAATCTCGTCCGCCGCTTGCTGACCGAGTGGCGCGTTGAGCTGACCCGGTCCGGTGACCTGCGTGGGTGCCAGGTGCTCGTAGCCGGGCGCCCCGGCGAAGGGAATCGCGAACCCGGTGTCTGCCGCTGGTTCGGCGCCGGCCGTCTGCGTGGCCGCCGGGACGAGGAGGCACACACCGACCACTGCCAGTACCGAGATCGTCCTGCGGTGGCGTGTTGCTCCGCGTCGATGCCCCGGACCCGCCAACCCTGTGCCGCGCATACGTCAACCTCCCAGAACACAATCCGGCCAGTCAACACGAGCTTGCGTGCAAGTCAAACGCCGTGACTGACGCCGTGTCAAGACAGCGGAACGAGTGATCCGTCATAGGGACGCAATCGAGGTCAGTTCAGCGAAGCCCTCCCTCGTTCGGGTCGGCCGGCGCCGCCCCGTCGAGGGTCGCGATCTCTTCTGCGCTCAGGTGCAGCGACGCGGCAGCCGCCGAGTCGAGGACCGACTCGGGCCGGGAAGCACCCGGGATCGGAATGATCGCCGGGGACCTGTGGAGCTGCCATGCCAGGGCAACCCGGTGAATGCTCACGCCTCGCTGCTTCGCGACGGTTGCGAACGCCGACGACTCCCCACCGAGGGACTTTGCCTGCCGCATCCCGCCGAACGGTCCCCACGACAGGAAAGTGAGACCGCGCGCCTCGCACGCGCCGATCTCGGCATCCGCCGACCGTGCCGACGGCGAGTACTCGTTCTGCACGGACACCAACGCGTCACCCAGGATCGTCTGGGCCAGATCGATCTGCGCCACGTCGACGTTCGATATCCCCACCCGCCGAACGAGGCCTTCGTCGTGGAGTTCACGGAGCGCGAGCATCGATTCCTCGTATGGCCGTTGGGGATCGGGCCGATGGTGTTGGTACAACGGCAACGGATCGAGTCCGAGACGCCGGATTGATGCGAGGCAGGCCCTCCGCAGCTGTTCCCGGCTCCCGTCGATCCACCAGGTGTCGGTTTCGGGGAAGCGCAGATGCCCACCCTTGGTTCCGACGACGATGTCGTCGAGGGAGCCCGACCAGGTCCGCAGCGCATCGATCAGCGCGAGTTCGTTGACGCCGTCTCCTCCCCCCGCCGGCCCGTACACATCAGCGGTGTCGAACAGTCGCACTCCCGCATCGAGGGCCGCATGCACGGCCCGACGCCCCCGCGCGCGGTCGAAGCCCGCGACCTGGGTCAGGGTCATGGCCCCGAAGCCGATCGCCGAGACGTACCGGTCTCCGAGCCGGCGCACCGGAAGTGTGGTCACGGTCATTCCCCTTCCCAGGCAATTACGTTGGTTGACAACGCCGTCGGCGGCGTTCGCATTCGAGGCCGGCGCCGCACGATCGTGCGGTGGTTCGCTCCACCTTCGAGGTCGCGAACGTGCAAGTGCTCGCGACCACCTGCGCGAGTTCCTCGACGGTCATGCCGAGCGACACGCCGCGCCCGAACACCTCGTCCATGTTCGGCAGGCCCGCCTCGTCATCCGAATCTCCGTGCCGTCGGAAAACGCAGTCCCGCAGCCGGAATCAGCGGATGGTGGAACCGGCGTCCACCGGCAGGGCGATGCCGGTGACGTACCGGGCGTCGTCCGACGCCAGGTACAGCAGCGCGCTGGTCACGTCGGAGACGTCGATGCGCTCGACCGGCAACGAGTTGAGGAATATCGGGGCGAGATCGGGACGGGTCTCGAGAAGACCGGGCAGCACACGCGAATGCCCTTGCGGCGTGTCGACGCCGGTCGGGTTGATCATGTTCACACGAATGTTGCGATTCGCGAGCTCGAGCGCCAACGACCGGCACAACCCGGTGAGTGCGTGCTTGGATGCCACGTAAGGGAGATAGAAGGGGAGCCCGATGGTGCTCCCGGTCGATCCGGTGACCACAATGCTCCCACCGCCTGCTGCATCCAGATGGGGGATGGCCACGGCGCACGTATGCCAGACGCCCGTCAGGTTGACGTCGATCGTGGTTTGCCAGACTTCGTCGGTGACTTCCTCGTGAGGCTGGACGGTGCACACCGACGCGTTGGCGGCGACGATGTCCAGTCCTCCCAGTCTGTCGACGCCTTCGGCGACCACCCGATCGAGCTCGTGTCGGTCCCGCACGTCCACGCGGGCAGCGTGGACTCGACGGCCTTGCGCCTCCACCAGACGAGCGGTCTCGGCCAGACCCTCGTCCGTGCCCATCGGATAGGGGACGACGTCCAGCTGGCGACAGATGTCCACGACGATGACATCGGCGCCCTCGGCCGCCATCCTGACCGCGTGGTTTCGCCCCTGACTCTGGGCACCGCCGGTCACCAAAGCCACCTTGCCTTCCAATCTCACCGCACCACTCCAATTTCGTAATAGGTCACGCGCGCGAAGTCGATACCAGTCGTCGACGCACGTATTGAACGTTCACTCAATCGCTGGGTCCCGTTTCCGGATTGCGTCGAGCCCCCGAGTTCGCAACCTGCACCCCGGGGCGCGCCCGGCACCGGGGAGGCGTTCGGACAGACTGCGCCGACGACAGTGCCCACGTGATACAGCCGACCGAAGTCGATTTCACGAGCGGGCACACGAAACGGATTCGTCACAGCAACCTTACGGATACGTCGGCGGACCGTGTCGGCGAAGAGCACCGACGCGACGCGATGTAATGATCGTTCAACACGAATGAATAATCAAGACCGATCAGGGAATGCAGTTCGACCTTGACCGCCACGGAGCAGGCGGATACGGTTCGTGAAATGAAGGTTCAATCGGCCGATGTCGAGCGGAGGTCCGACAGCCGGAGATCCGCTATCCTCGCCGCCGCGGCGCGCCTGTTCGCGGCCCGCGGCATCGACGGCACGTCGATGCGCGAAATCGGCGATGAGATCGGGATCAACGCCGGTGCGTTGTATCACCACTTCCGGTCCAAGGACGCGATCGTCAACGAGCTGGTCACCGCGTACCTGTCGGATCTGCTGGCGAACTATCGCGCGATGAACCTCGAACTGCTCGAGCCACGTGCACGACTGAAGGCGATCGTCGACGTCTCACTCACCACCGGCGCCGCCCGTCCCAACGCCACGAAGATCTACCAGAGCGAGTTCGCGAACCTGCGTGACCTGCGCGACTACGAAAGGGCGCGCAGCCTTGCGGACTCGGTGCAGCAGGTCTGGCTCGAAGCGATCGAAGCCGGCAAGGATGCCGGCGTCCTCCGACGTGATGTCCCGTCCAAGGTGTTCCACCGCTTCATCCGAGATGCCGTGTGGCTCACCGTGTACTGGCACCAGCCCGAGGATCCCTACACGCTCGGCGACCTCTCGGAGGACTGCATCTCGGTGTTCCTCGACGGCATGGCCGCCGACCGGTAGCCGATCGCCGCGCGGCCTGACCGTCCTGGCGCCGATCAGCGGCCATCACGTCCGCGACGGACCCGAATCCGGATCGGCAGTGTTGGCACACAGTGCGATCGGAGAACCCGGCCCGACTCGGGTCGAAAGTCGCAGGCAGCACCGACACGGTCTGCAGAAGCAACAATCGGAGTCCGGACGTGGAGGTGCTCGATGACGTTTCGTGCGGTCCCGGCGCTGTTCGCGGCCGCCGTCGCCACCTCGGCCCTGTTCACGGCCGCGTGCGGTTGCGGCAACGGCCTCGAGGACGTGTCCGCCGCCATCCCGGCCACGGATCAGCGCCACTTCGCCGACCCGCCGGTCGATGCGCCCCGAGATCGGTCCGCACGCTGTGTCGATGCGGA
This sequence comes from Rhodococcus olei, assembly GCF_039540555.1. NCBI lineage: Bacteria > Bacillati > Actinomycetota > Actinomycetes > Mycobacteriales > Nocardiaceae > Rhodococcus > Rhodococcus olei. Next base: position 51,637 of record NZ_BAABFB010000010.1, read on the forward strand.
TCTGGCGAACATGACGGTCGACGACTACGTCGCATACTGGCAGACGGTCTTCACCGACCAACGCGGCCACCACCCCGATCAGTCGTTCCCTTCGAATCAGGAGTTGGCGGACCAGAAGCGGGCCGAGTGGTCCCCGGTCGTGAACGACGCGGTGCCGCCCGGCGGCGACGCCGCCTTCACCCGGGAGGTCTGCGGTCTGCCCACGCTGGACGGCACCCTCTACTCCGGCACTCCCCTACGTCACCTTCGTGGTCACGCCGCCGGGTTCGGTCGACAGACCTGTGCATCGATCGCCGAACGCGGGACCCGCGATCTGTGGGAATCAGTGCAGGCCCAGGACGCCGATCGATCGAAGGCTGCTGCCTTCGAATACCTTGCCCACTCTGCGATCACCAACGTTTGTCCACAGCTCGCGGACCTCACCACACCACCAAATCAGGTCACCGCCTGTGCCGACCTGACTCCGGATCCGTCAGCCCGGCCCTCCGAAGGGACCTTCTGCACGCCGGAGCGCGGCAGGTGAGGACGCCGCTCGGCGCCCAGACCACGGAGTGCAACGAATCTCGACAGCCGGCGCGACCCTGCTGTCGAGATTCGTTGTGCGAGCTCACGCCTGCTGGCGAGGGGTGCCCCAGCTCGGGTCCTGGGACCGGACCCGACCCCAGTCCGACTGCGCCACAGCGTCCTGCACGACGTGGGCGCCGGCGGAGTGCTCGCCGCCGGACGGGGGTGTCGGCGTCGCGGTTGCGCGTCCGTGCAGCACGAGCGCGTAGGCGAGGGCGGCGAATGCCACAGTGGTGACGAGCGCGCGCACGATGTTCCAGGTGACCCACCGGGATTCGAAATGCGCACGCACGACGGCGGGATCTGCGACATGGTCGCCGGCCCGGGCGAGCTCGTCGTTGAGGGGCACGTTGACGGCGCCGGTGATCACGAACATCGCCAGATACAGCACCAGTGCGGCGACGATCCAGGGCAGCACACCGTTCCCCGATCGCAGGTGCAGCAGCAGTGCGGCCACGGTGAGCAGCAACCCACCGACGAAGCAGAACATGAACCAGCCGTTGAGGATCGCCACGTTGATCTTCTGCATCGCCTCGACGAAGGTGTGGTCGTCGGACCGGCCGAGACCCGGCATGACCGCGTAGGCGAAGCCCGCGAACAGTCCGGCCACGAGCCCGCTGGTCAGACACGCGCCGAACAGCGACATCGCCTGGAGAAGTTTGACGTTCATGTCGGTCACCCCACGTTCCAGATGCCGGTCGCGGCGGTGCGGGCCGCGAAGTCGGTGAAGTCGACCGGAGGTCGGCCCAGCGCACTGCGGATGCCGTCCCCCGGCGTCGCGTTGCGCCCGTCGAGGACGGTGGTGAACAGGTACGTCAGCAGCTCGATCACGTCGTCCGGAACCTGATCGGCGGCGAGTGCGGCCGCGTAGTCCGCGGCGGGCACCTCGATGTAGTCGACCTCGCGGCCCGCGGCGGCGCCGATGGCGGCGACGGCCTCGGCGAAGGTGAGCGCCCGGGGACCGGTCACTTCGTAGACCTTGCCGACGTGTCCCCGCTGGGTGAGTGCCGCGACCGCGACGTCGGCGATGTCGTCGGCGTCGACGAACGGTTCGGGTACGTCGCCGGCCGGCAGGAACACCCGGCCGCCACGGACCGGGCCCAGAAGGTAGCTCTCGCTGAAGTTCTGGCTGAACCAACTCGAGCGCAGAATCGTCGCATCGGCACCCGAGTCCGTCAGCGCCTTCTCACACGCGTGGGCCTCGATCTCGCCTCGGCCGGAGAGCAGCACCAGGCGCCGCGCGCCCCGGTCCACCGCCAGTTGGGCGAAGGAGGCGATCGCCTCGGCCGCGCCGGGTGCTGCGAGGTCGGGGTAGTAGGAGACGTAGACGGCTTTCATGCCCTCGAGCGCGGGCCCCCAGGTCTGCGGGTCCTCCCAATCGAACGGGACCCCACCCGCACGAGTCCCGATGCGCACGGGCAGGTCCAGCGCGGTCAGTCGTTGTGCGACGCGGCGACCCGTCTTTCCGGTGCCGCCGAGGACGAGTGTCGATGAGGTCGGGCCGGGCTCGGTCATGTCGTTCTCCCTGTAGCTCGAATGGTGTGTCTCCTCCACAATCGGCCGGGGCCGCGGTGCGAACAACGGCTGTTCACGCAAGGATCGTTAACCTGTGGGTGGACGAACGGAGGCTCTGCATGGAGCGGCGTGACATCGAGATCTTCCTGACGCTGGCCGAGGAGCTGCATTTCGGCCGCACCGCCGAGCGCTTGCACGTGTCCACCGCGCGGGTCAGTCAGACCGTCAAGGCGCTCGAGCGCCGCATCGGAACCTCGCTGTTCGAGCGGACCAGCCGACGGGTGGTCCTGACCCCGATCGGCCGACAGCTCGAGCAGGATCTGCGGCCGGCGGATCAGCAGATCCGCGACGGAATCGCCCGGGCGATCGCGGCCGGTCGAGGGCTCGACGGCGTGCTGCGGGTGGGCTTCGTCGGCACCGCGATCGGCCAGCTCGTGCTCGATATCGCGAACGTCTTCCACGCGCGCCACCCCGGATGCCGCGTGCAGATCCGGGAGAGCCGCTACAGCGACGGCGTCGGGCTGCTGGCGGCGGACGAGGTCGACATCCTCGTCGCCGCAGCCGACATCGCGAACGTCCGTGAGCTGGACCAGAGCCCGGTGCTGTTGCGCGAGCCGTCCGTCCTGGCGGTCTCCGCTCGGCATCCGCTCGCGCGTCGCGAATCGGTCACCCTCGACGACCTTGCTCGGGCAAAGGTGTTGCGCCCCCGGGGCTTCCCGGAGGAGGTGGACGAGGCCGCACTACCGCGGACGACGGCGGGCGGCACGGCGATCGAGCGTGGCCCCGACTTCGGCACGGTGCAGGAGATGCTGGCCCTCGTCGGTGCGGGCCAGGGTGTGTTCCCGGTGCCCACCCACGCCGGCCGGTACGACTCGCGACCGGACGTGGTCTACGTGCCCATCCGGGACGGCCTTCCCTTCGAATGGCGGTTGATCTGGCGAACCGCCGGCACCACGAACCGGATCCGGGCCTTCTCCGAGGCCGCGCAGGAGTACCTGGCCGGTGGGGGCAACCCGCTGCTGGAGACGTGATCGGGCTTCGGAGCCCGCACACTCGGACAGGCCCCGGTCGGCAAATGCCTGGAGGGCCCGGGCCAACGTCTCGGGCGATCGATGGGTGCCGCTCTCCTAACCCACGAGCAGGTACATTCCCACCGTCGCGGACCCGGCCGCGAAGAAGGCGTCGGCGGTTAATGCGCGACGTTCCTCGTCCGCTTCGATCTGGATCGCCTGAACGGCCTCGTCGTGCGCTGCCCACACGCGGATGGCCGACGCGTGGGGTGGTTGCAGAGCGATGTCGACAAAGGCGAGGCGCTCGGTCGGGTCCTCGATCTCTCGGGCGCTGCTGATCAGGCGGTCACTCTTCGCCTCACGCCAGTAGTGGGTCAATGCGCTGGTGTACTCGGCCCAACTCAGGCACGAACACGCCACTCGCCCGGTAGGACCGGACGCGCCACGGGAGTCCCCGCGTTGGAATACTCCGGTGGTGACTCAACCCGGGTATGACGCTCTCGCAGGCCTGTATTTCGAGACATTTCCGACTCCGTACCTGACCTCACTCGAGCGCTATGTCGTCGCTGCCTTCGCCGACCTCGTCCGCGAGAGTCCGGTCGAGGGCGTCGTGCTGGACGTGGGGTGCGGGCTCGGACAGGTCACCGCGGATCTCGCGGGACAGGGATTGGACGTGATCGGCGTCGATCCCAGCCGGGAAATGCTGGCGATCGCCAAGCGCCACCACCCCGAGTTGCGTTTCGTCCAGGACGACGCCCGACTCGACGCCACGGATCTAGGCGGCCGGCGGGTTGCGGCGGTCCTGGCGAGGTACAGCCTGATCCACGTACCGCCGTCGGAGGTCCCGGACGTGCTCGCCGGCTGGGCCTCGCGGATGGACCCGGGCACGTTCGTCGCGGTGGCCGGCCAGACCACCGACACCGTGGGCGAGATCGCCGAGTTCGATCACCTCGTGGCACCGGCATGGCGCTGGCACCCCGACCGTCTCTCCGCAGCGCTCTCGGACGCCGGCTTCGACGAGATGTGGCGGACGGTCAGCCGCACCGACGCCCAGCACCGGTTCCCCGACGTCCATCTCGTGGCTCGTCGCCGCTGACACGGCCGGCTGCGCCCCC
>NZ_BAABFB010000010.1:55879-57573 GCF_039540555.1 Rhodococcus olei
CCCCCGGACCGCCGGGTGCTACGACGAAGGCGGTCACGTCACCGGACGCGGTCGTGAATCTCGTGCCACAGCACTCGCCCGCAACGTCCGACCTCTCGCGCGCCGACGGTCGGCGGCGTTAGCCTTGACGGATCCCGTGCGGTGCTCGCCGATCTGCCGCGCCACAACATGCATGTGGAGTAGAGATGCCCGATCACAGGCTCACCTCGACCGCTGTCGCTCCGCCGAACGACGCCTCCAACGCCGAACTCGTCCGGTGGGCGTTCGACCGTCTCAACGCCAAGGACGTCCAGAGCCTTCGCACGTACTTCTGGACGGCCGACTCCGTCGTGCACTTCCCGACCGGGACGTGCCGTGGGAGCGCCGAGATCGCCGGCTACTTCGACCAGGTGTTCGCCGCCATCGCCGATTTCGCGATGGAGAGCGTCGCGGTCGCCGCGTCCGGAGACGACGTCTTCGTCCACTGGCACCTGACCGGCCGGCACGTCGACACCTTCGCCGGAATCGCCGCCACCGGGCGGCGAATCGACCTCGAGGGAATGGACCACTTCGTCATCGCGGACGGGACGGTCGTCACCAACACGGTGCGCTACGACCAGATGGAGTTCGCCCGCCAGATCAAGCTGCTGCCGCCCGACGGATCGATTGCGGACCGCGCCATGAAGGCCGGCTTCAACGTGACGACGCACGTGCTGGGCATGGCTCGCCGGCGCTAGCCCGCGCGGCGCAGGAACGGCTGGCGGCGCTCTCACGCTCCCCCACGCCCTTCCGTCCGGCGTGCAGTCGCTCCGTTCCTCTCGCAGGGGTGAACACCCGGTTTCGGTTCACCCGTACCAGAGGTGGTTCGTCAGAACCACGCGTCGAGCATGTCCCGCGGAATGGAGTCGAGGCGTTCGACCAGTGCGAGCTGTGTGAGGGCCTTGGGCAGTTCCCACTCGAAGAAGTAGAGCGCCGTCTGTCGCTTCCCTGCGGCAAAGGCGTCGCCTCGATCCCCGAGGGCGAGCACCTGATCGAGCCACAGCCACGCGACGACGATGTGTCCGGTCGCTTCCAGGTAGGCGGAAGAGTTGTCCAGGCCCCGGTCCGGCGCCACCGAGAGCGCGGCGTCCGTCGCGCGCGTCAGGCTGCCGACCGCCTCGGACAGGTGGGCGGCGAACACTCGGCAGCGGTCTCCGGCCACCTCCGCCGCGGCGATGGTGGACGCGATCCGGTCGCACAGGAGCTTCAGCCCCGCACCGTCCTTCATCGGGACCTTCCGGCCGAGGAGGTCGAGTCCTTGAAGTCCGTGCGTGCCTTCGTGGATCGACTGGACGCGATTGTCGCGGTAGAGCTGCTCGACGTCGTAGGTCAAGTCCCGTGAGGTGGTGTACGCCGTCGCGTGCTTCCTCGTCTGATGGTTATGCGGTCAGAGCCGCGGGTGTCACCTCCTGGGTGGGTTCGGTAACGGTGTCGGGCGCCTGGCCGCCGCGGGAGCGGGCGAGAACGTCGAGGCCGAGGTAGCGGCGGGCTTCGATCCATTCGTCGTGCTGCTCGGCCAGGACGGCTCCGACGAGCCGGATCAGGGCGGTGCGGTCGGGGAAGATCCCGACGACATCGGTCCGCCGGCGGATCTCCTTGTTGAGTCTCTCCTTTATCCGGCCCTCGGGTCCGGGTCAACCCCTGCGTGCTCGTCGGGTCAGCGGTCGAGTCGGGTG
>NZ_BAABFB010000011.1:0-4220 GCF_039540555.1 Rhodococcus olei
CCGAGCGGCGATCGTGTCCGGCCGGCGGCCCACCGGAGGACGGGATCGGCGGGCCGGGTCCGGGCGCCGCGGGAAGGAACGGGGGCTCCGCCCCACACCTCGGGCCAATCTCCAAGGGTGGGTTCAAAACTCTCGGTGTGTGGTGTGTTGCGGCCCGGGTTCAGTGGGCCTTCACCCTGCAATCGGCCGATGTCCGGTTGTTAGCATCGGTCGGTGTCCTCGCCCGAATCGGCTCACGAATCCGATCTGCCCGCCCTGCCCGCGACGAGCTGGGCGGTGCTCGGCATGCTGGCGTTCGGGGAGGAGCTGTCCGGGTACGAGCTGAAGAAGTGGGCGGACTGGTCGATCCGGTTCTTCTACTGGAGCCCGTCGTTCAGCCAGGTCTACACCGAGCTCAAGAAGCTCGAGAAGCACGGGTTCGTCACCTCCCGCGTCAAGCACGACAACGGGGTGCGGGGCCGGCGCCTGTACACGATCACCGCGGCCGGCACCGCGGCGGTCCGGCGGTGGTCCAACGAGGCGCCGATCGACCCACCGATCCTGAAGCACGGTGTGATGCTTCGGATCTGGCTCGGACATCTGAACGAGCCGGGGCGCCTCAAGGAGATCCTGCGCGAGCACATCGAGTACGTGGAGAAGATGCGCCGGCGGGCCGCGGCGGACGCGGCGGGTGGTGCGGCGCAGCCGGCCTGGGCGTACGCGGTGATCGTGCTGCGCTGGTCGGAGCGGTACTACGCGGCCGAGAAGGAACTGGCCGAGCAGCTGATCGCCGACATCGACGCCGCCGACGCGGTGATCCGGTCGGCGAAGGTGGGCGACGAGCTGAGCCACCCGAAGCCGACCCCCGGAGCATGGCGGCAGGTCGAACAGCAGACCAAGCAAGCCCACCCCGACCTGGACTGACAGTGAGGCCCGCCCTCGGCTGCATCTGGCCTGCGCGACACCCCGGTCTGCCGGCGGTGGCGTCGCCGAATGTTCGTGCACCCGACGCGGACCGTTGGCGTCGTCGTCGGGCGCGATTACTCACTGCCACTGCGCGTGCCATCCGTGCAGTTCCGCGCCGCGCAGTCCTCGGTCACCAGCCCGGGGACAGCCGGGTTGGTGACCGAGGCAGCGGGCGACTGCGGTGGATGCTCGAGCGCACGCTGGAATCGGAGAACCGCAGAATCCGAATGCAAGACCTGTGGGCGCGCGCCCGTCAAGCCGGAGTCTCGAGTCCAGGCCGGCTCAACACGCGACCCCGCAATGTGGATATCTCGACTGAGGAGTTCGCAGAGGTCGAGGTATGCGCAGGCGCTCTGCTCTCGCGGGTGTACCGCCGCGGCTTTCGCGGCGCCGCCTACATGCTCGCCTCGAGCACGTAGCCCGGGCATCGGCTACGCGCCGATGCCCGGGCCGTCCCGGTTGTCGCCTGCGTGAGGTTATCCGGTGCTGCTCGCGCAGATGGCCTCGACGAACCGCCCGACCGCCTCTTCGGGAAGGTGGGACGCCAGGTCGGCTTCGCTGATCATGCCGACCAGCCGATGCTCTTCGAGCACCGGGAGGCGGCGGATCTTGTGTTCCTCCATCACGGTGAGCACCTGGTCCACGTCGGCGTCGGCGTCAACGACGTACGGCTTGCCTTGTGCGAGTTCGCCGGCGGTCATTGTCTTCGCGTCGAGGCCTTCGGCGAGGCACTTGAGGACGATGTCGCGGTCGGTGATGATGCCGTGCAGGCGATCGTCCTCGCCGCAGATCGGTAGCGCGCCGACATCGAGTTCGCGCATCCGTTTCGCCGCGGATTCGAGGGTGTCACGCTCGCCGATGCAGGTGGCGTCGCGGTGCATGATTTCTCGGGCAGTGGTCATCGTGCCCTCCTTGGTCGAATGGGAAATGGGCATTCTCATTGTCCGTCCGGTGTAAGGGGAGCAGGAAGAGGAAGGTGGCCTCGGGACGCGCGCTGACCGCGGTATCGACGGCATCGACCCGCGAGCCGACCCCGGCGCGAGACCGCGCTGGACGCGCAAATGAGACGACATGGACGCCACAAGCGGAATGTGCGGCGCCACCGGTGCCAATGCCGGGAGTGAGACCGAGGCTCCCGGTCGGCCGAGGCAGGGTGCGGGGAGGTGTTCGGCAACCTCGTCCACTGGGTCGGGCTGCGGCCGGCTCAGGTCGTGGATGCGGTTTGTCGTACCGCCCCGGCGTGGCCTGTGTTCCTGGGGTTACTCCAGGGGGCGTCGATTGGCTTCGGCCTTCGGCGCTCGCCGGACGTGGTGGTCGGCGCTCGACGTTTCGAGGTAGCCGCACAGTGGGTTGCGAGTCACGTGGGTTCTTCAGGCCCCGGCGAACCGGGTACGCCAGACGACCGCTCTCGGTGATCGAGCCCCTCGGCCGCGTACAAGATGTCTTCGACAAGGCCGCGGAAGGTCTCGTGCGGGCTTGAAAGTCAGCCAAGTTCCGGCTGCTGCCGTATGCCGGACGACAAGTGAGGACCAATTTTGATCAAGACGACTGATCTGGACGGACCACTGTTCTCCGATCTGCGGGCCGAGCGTGCCTGCGGGAACGACTTGCCCGCAGGAGTGGTGGTCGGCGGGTGTGTTGGCGAACCCACTCCTGGGAAGAGGACCAGTGAGGAGATCCACCGCGCTCTCTTCAGCGGGCACTAGCCATCTACCGCTACAACCCGAAAACCGCAGTCCGAGTGGACAATCGCTTCGACATGGTCGAAACCCGCCTGAAGCGAGCGAGGTCAGGGGCTGTGTGCGGTTCGTGCAGCAGGCCCGGCCTCATCTCGTGCGGCCTCTCGGGGGAGGGCTGCTCCGGCTTTGATCGACTCGCTGACCTGCCCCAAGGTTCGTTACCCCTGGCGGTGCCACTCCTGGTGGAGCGCAGGGCCAAGGCCACGCTGGCCAAGGGCGCCGCACTCACAACGGGCGACCGAGGGCGAGTGCACGTGCACATCTCGGACGGTCGCGGGCGAGACCTGTCCGGATGGCGGGCCCGCTCGCCGACGTTCGGGGCCCGGCCGGGCGTACCCACGGCACCGCGTCGTCGGCGCCGGACTCGATGCGTGCTTGGCCGTACACACCGAAGATCCCGCCGATGGCCCTCTCTACGTCGGAGCCGCGCCACCCAGCCCAAACCCCACCACTTCACGGGACGTCTACAGTTTGGCTTGAGGGCCGGCACGTCGTCGAGACCGGCCGGCTGCTGAGGGAGCGGCCCCGGATCGCCGTCTGAAGGCATCGCCCGTTTGTGGCTACCGCGCTGGTGGTCTGTCGTCGACTCGGTCGCGGTGGCTTCGACCGGCGTTACGTTCGACGTTCCCGAGCCGGTCCCGGTCCGGCGTCCGGTGTCCACGGGACAGCCCGTGGTGCGATGCCGGATCCGGGGGTCATCCGGTGCCGTATTCTCCGGACGTGACCTTCGATACTCGCTCACTGGCCAACGATCTGTCCCTGGCCGTCGTGCGTCTGTCGCGGCACCTGCGCGGCCGCCGGGCGGATTCCTCGGTGACGTTGACGCAGCTGTCGGTGCTCACCCTTCTCGACGAGCACGGGCCGATGACGCCCGGTGGGATCGCGGCCAAGGAGCGGGTGCAACCACCGTCGATGACCCGGGTCATCGCGTCGCTCGCGGATGCGGGCATGGTGGCGCGGACGCCGCACCCCACCGACGGCCGGCAGATCATCGTGTCGCTGACCGACGCCGGTCACGCGCTGCTCGCGGACGAGACCAGCGCGCGGGAGAAGTGGATGACCGATCAGCTCGCCCTTCTCGACGACGAGCAGCTCGAGGTTCTGCGCCGGTCGATCGACGTCATCGGCGGGATGGTCACCAACTCCGACTAGCTGGTGGGTTCCCGGGTCGTCTAATAGTAGGGCGAGCAGTTCGGCCAGGATCTGATCACCGACATCCTCGACGTCGTCGAGGATGTCGGTGATGTCGTGTAGACGGTCGTGGGTGTCGTGACGGGCGTGGATCCCGCGGTCGTGGTAGCTCGGGTCGAGATCGATCGACGTGGGTGCTTGCGACGGGCCTGGATCGTTCTCGGTGCGCGTCGGTGCGCGCCGGTGGGTGAACGGGAAGCTGCCGATGGATCGGGGGCGTCCGGTGAGGTGGGATGCGGTGTAGGGCAGGGCGCGGGTGGTGCCGTGGCCTTCCTGGGGCCTTACCCCCGATTCGTGGACACGGGTGGTGGATTACGCCGCGGACGCCAGGGTAGCGGCGTACCG
>NZ_BAABFB010000012.1:0-40367 GCF_039540555.1 Rhodococcus olei
CCGAGCGGCGATCGTGTCCGGCCGGCGGCCCACCGGAGGACGGGATCGGCGGGCCGGGTCCGGGCGCCGGGGGGAGGAGGAACGCGGGGCTCGCCCCCACACCCCACCAGGCTCCCGCCGACGCCTGACCTTCCACCGGGCCCGGATTCGTCCATGGAATCCGGGCTCGGTGCGGTTGCGCACCCGGCACCGGGCGAGACTCGACATCCTGATCACACCAGCAGGATTCATCTCGCGGAAGGAACCCGACATGATCCCCTGGGCCCTGACCATCGACGACCACACCGGCACGCACACCATCGCCGCAGATACCGCCGATGACCGCGCCGCGGCGGTCGCCGCGGCCGCCGATGCCGTCTGGGAAGCCGTGCTCACCGCCTCCGCCGCTGCGGCCGTGAACCCGCCCCGCATGACCGTCACCATCGACACCGAGGTCGAGTTCGTCCTGGGCATGGGCACCGTCGCACTCGGCAAGCTCGACCGCGACACCGCCCTCGATCTCACCGACCGCTACGAGCGTGACGCCGTCGCCGACATCGTTGACAATCGGGCGGTCGGCCACGGCCGCGCCGAATTCGGGGAGTGAGAAGTACCTGCGCGATGCAGGCGGAGCGACCGCGGTCGACAACGGCCCACGCCGGCGGCCCTGACCGCGGAGCCGCCGTCTCGCCCGTGGCCTCACTCCGACACCGGCCGCGGGTCGCGTCACCACCGTGCGCTCGACCGATCCGTGAAGGCAGTGGGCCGCCACCACGAATCCGAAGGCAGTGCCCCCGAATTCGGGCCAGGACGCTCCGTGCGCCCCGGACCTCGCAGGTGTGGCGAGCGGCCCACTGCCTGCCGCTCTCGACGGACCATAGCCGCACCGGCCGACACGAATGCGTCGACCGCGGCGCCGGCAACAACCGGCCAGATGTGGCGAATGTTGACGACTGGCGACGGTCAACACTTTTCAGTGACAGGCCACCGGCAACGTCATCGGGCCTGGGTGCAGATCCGGTGAACCCAGGATCTCGTCCGCCCGTTGGTCATCCGGTCGAGGAGTTGATCGGGCGCCCTTGCCCATGCGGCCCAGTGGGTGGCCGCCACCAGGTGAGGCGCACTGTCGCGATCACCCCGGACGCGCCTCGCCCGGCGAACGGCAGCCCGCATGTCTCGTTCGTGGGCTTGTCGATGGGTGTCGGTTTCCGGGACACTGCCGGGTGTGAGCGATCCGATGCAGGGCTGTGGACCGGTCGTGGATGTGTTGATCGCGCGTAACCCGGATCCGGATTCGAGTCTTCCGCTTCTGTTGCGGCTGCCGATCGGGGGTGGGTTGGTGTTCCGAACGTCCGATGTGTGGCCGCGTACCAAGGCGTTGTTCTGTTATCCCGTCGGTGTGGACGAGTGGCCCGACGATCCTGAGATCGTCGAGCGGGTGGGGGTGCGGTCGTGTGTGCGTCGCGGTGCCGCGATCGACCTGGTCCTGGACCGGGGGCGTGAGAACCGGTCTCAGATCGTGTTCACCAAAGCCCGTGGCCGCGACATGGTGTTCTGGCAGTCGCCGCGCACGCGTAAGCAGGCCCGCCCGAACGTGCGCACACCCACGGCGCGGGCGGCGGGCCTGGACGATCTGACGATCGTGGTCGACTCTCACGAGCGGTACGCGTACCGGTTTTCCGGGCAGCAGGTGACCACCGTCTCTCGGGCGCTGCCGTGCGGGGACTACGGTCTGATCGTCGATGATCGGTTGGTTGCCTCGGTCGAGCGCAAGTCGCTGGCCGACCTGGTGACGAGTCTGACGGGCGGGAAGCTGCGTTTCGCGCTCGCCGAGCTCGCCGCCCTGCCCCGCGCGGCGGTGGTGGTCGAGGATCGCTACTCGGCGGTGTTCAAGCTCGATCGGGTCCGGCCTGCCGTGGTCGTCGATGGTTTGGCCGAGTTGCAGGTCCGCTACCCGGGTGTGCCGATCGTGTTCTGTGAAACCCGGCAGCTCGCCGAGGAGTGGACCTACCGCTACCTCGCCGCTGTCCACCAGTGGATTCAGGCCGAAGCCGCTGCGCGGGAACGGATCACATCGTCGGCCCCGGAGACAGTCGACGGTGGGGTGGTCTCTGCTGTCGCCGAACCGTCCACCGCTGAGGTTCGCGCGTGGGCACGCGGGGCGGGGATCGATGTACCGGATCGGGGCAGGCTCCGTCCGGAGGTGTGGGCTGCCTGGCGCAGCGCCCGCCACAGTTGACCGCCGCCTCGTCGTCGCGGGACGCGACGCCGCCCCTGCATTCGGAGGTGTCGGGGGCCTTGCGCCATCTGCAGTCGCGTGCGCGGGGAGTTCGTCGCCGGCGCGCTCGCGGGGCGCCTGCGAGCGTTCGGCCGGTTCCGGCTGTGTCGCGGAGTCGGATGATGTCCTCACATAGGTCGGGTTGGGCGTAGAGCCACGAACGAGACCCCGTCGCGGCCACGGGCTCGAATGTGATTGTGACGTCTTTGTTCTCGAGCAGCGGGCGCGGGTGAGGATCGCGATCGCCCGAGGCGTGAGGAACGGGAGTCTGCCGCGGACCGCCGTCTCTCAGGAGTCGGAGAGCCGGCAGCTCGCGACCGGAGGGGTAGGGGGTTCCTCTCGAGCCCTGCCGGCCCCGGTCGACCTGCAGCGGGACAGCGCTATCGGCACTCCTGCGGGTGGTACCCGACGCGGCGATATCCTGAACGGGTATTCGCCCGAGTTGTGAGCAGTCCGCCCGGCTGTCGGGGGTGTGGCGGGGTGGCGGAGAGCACGTGCCTGATGCCCGACGGTGATCCGTTTCGAACCCGACGTGACGTGGCCGCCGCGGACACGGACGAGTTGCGTTCGTCGGGGTTCGACGACGCCGAGGAGATCGGGCGCGGCGGCTTCGGTGTCGTGTACCGCTGCAACCAGAGTGTGTTGGAGCGGACGGTGGCGGTGAAGGTGCTCACCGCCGAGTGGGACGAGGAGAACCGGGAGCGGTTCCTGCGGGAGCAGCGGGCGATGGGCCGGTTGACCGGGCACCCGAACATCGCGGGGGTGCTGCAGGTCGGGACCACCGACAGCGGTCGCCCGTTCCTGGTGATGCCCTACTACCCGCAGGGCTCCCTCGACGCCCGGATCCGGCGGCACGGTCCCCTCACCGCGGAGGAGATGCTGCGGCTCGGGGTGAAGATGGCCGGTGCGCTCGCGACGGCGCATCGGGCCGGGATCCTGCACCGGGACGTCAAACCGGCAAATATTCTCATCACAGACTTCGGCGAACCGGCCCTGACTGATTTCGGGATCGCGCACGTCACCGGCGGGTTCGAGACCGCGACCGGGACGGTCACCGGGTCGCCGGCGTTCACCGCCCCGGAGGTGCTGGGCGGGGACCCGGCGACGACTGCGGCGGATGTGTACGGGCTCGGCGCCACCCTGTTCGCGGCGCTGACCGGGCACGCGGCGTTCGAGCGTCGCAGCGGCGAGCAGGTGGTGGCGCAATTCCTGCGGATCACCACCGCGCCGGTGCCCGACCTGCGCGAGACCGGCATCGACGACGAGATGGCGGAGGTGATCGAACACGCCATGGCCCGCACACCGCAGGAGCGGCCCGCCGCGACGGCGCTCGGGGAACAGCTCCAACAGTTGCAGGCGCGGAGTGGGTTGCCTGTCGACGAGATGGCGGTGCGCGCCGAATCGGGCACCGCGCAGCAGGCGGGTGACGCGGCGCCGCCGGTGCCGTTGACCACCGGCCGCTCGCCGGTCCGTCAATCCGCATCCACCGGGGCTTCGGCGGGCGGCACGGGGAACCTCCCGGTGGAGTTGTCGACGTTCGTCGGCCGCCGCGCCGAGCTGGCCGAGGCGAAGCGGCTGCTGGCATCGTCGCGGTTGGTGACGTTGACCGGGATCGGTGGGGTGGGCAAGACACGGCTGGGGCTGCACGTCGCGGCGAACTCCAGGCGGGGCTTCGCGGACGGGGTGTGGCTGGTCGCGTTGGGCGAGCTACACGACGGGGCGCTGCTGGCGGGTGTGGTCGCCGCCGCGCTGGGCGTGCGTTCCCAGTCGACGCGGCCGCTGCAGCAGGTCCTGGTGGACTTCCTGGCGCCGCGGGAGTTGCTGCTGGTCCTCGACAACTGCGAACAGGTGATCGACGCGGCGGCCGAGTTGGCCGAGATGCTGTTGTCCGCCTGCCCGAAACTGCGGATTCTCGCGACCAGCCGCGAAGCCCTGAACGTCGGGGGTGAGGTGGTGCTGCGGGTGCCTCCGCTGACGGTTCCCGACCCGGACCGCGCACCGTCTCTGCACGGAGCCCGCGCCTACGACGGCGTCGGCTTGTTCGCCGAACGCGCCGAAGCCGCGCTGCCGGGCTTCGAACTCACCGCCGGCAATGCCGCCACCGTCGCGCGGATTTGCGCTCGACTGGACGGGCTGCCGCTGGCGATCGAGCTCGCGGCGGCGCGATTGCGGGTGCTCTCGCCCGAGCAGATCCTGGCGCGGCTGACCGACCGCTTCGCGGTGCTCGCGCGCGGTGGCCGGGGCGCGCCGACCCGGCAGCAGGCCCTGCGCCTGTGTGTCGACTGGAGTCACGAGTTGTGCAGCCCGGCCGAGGGGCGGCTCTGGGCACAGCTGTCGGTGTTCGCCGGCGGCGTCGAACTCGACGCCGCCGAACGGGTGTGCCGGTGGGACGAGGAGGAGGGTGAGCTGCTCGACGTGCTGGCCGCCCTGGTCGACAAATCCATCCTGATCCGCGAACAGTCGGGCACCGTGGTGCGGTTCCGGATGCTCGACACCCTGCGCGACTACGGCCGCGAGAAGGCCCGGGAGTCCGGCGAGTTGCCGGATCTGCGGCGACGACACGCGGACTGGTACCGGCAGCTCGCGCAGCGCGCGGAGGCCGGGTGGATCAGTGCCCGGCAGCTCGACTCGATCGCCCGCCTCGACCGCGAACAACCCAACCTCCGCGAGGCTCTCGAATTCGCCCTCACCGACGACACGGACTCGGGCTCCGACTCCGTGTTGGCCTTCGCGTCGGCCCTGCAACCGTTCTGGCTCGCGCTCGGGCGATTCGGTGAGGGACGGCACTGGCTCGACCGCGCCCTCACCGCCGCCCCCGCGGCCTCGTCCGCGGTCCGCGCCAGGGCATTGTGGCGCTGTTGCCTGCTGGCCGATGTGCAGGGAGACCTCACCGCGGCGTCCTCGCTCGTCGACGAGGCCCGGGCTCTTGCCGAACGGTCCACGGACCCGCTCGTGTACGCGTTCGCGGCGTACGCCGAGGGTGACCGCGATATCTACAGCGGCGTCCTCACCACGGCGAGCGCACTGCTACAAGGGGCACACCGCGTTTTCGCCGCGCACGGCGACCTCCATGCGCAGGTCCTGGTGCTCCTCACACTAGGATGGGCCCGCGAGTTGCAGCAGGACGCCGTGCGGGCCCTCGAGTGTCATGAGAAGGTCCTCGAAATCACCGAATCCCACGGCGAATCGGTGTATCGGTCACACGCACTGTGGGGCGCCGCGGTCGCGGTGTGGAGCCAGGGCGATGGCGACCGTGCGCTGGAGCTGCTGCGGCAGGCGCTCGGCCTGGTCCGCCGCCGGCGAGACCCGTTCCTGGCCGCAGCGTGCCTCGAGGCCCTGGCCTGGATCGTGTCCGCCGAGGGCAGCGCCCGGCGCGCCGCCGTGCTGCTGGGGGCCGCGCAGGCCCAGGGCCAGCTGGCCGGCGCCTCCACCGCGGTGTTCCCCAGTCAGCACGTCCATCACGACGAATGGGAGGCGAACACGCGTCGGGCGCTCGGCGAGCGGGCGTTCGAGGCCGCACACCGCGACGGCGGTGCGCTCGATCTCGACGCCGCCGTCGCCTACGCACTCGGCGAGGAGCCCGCGACCGCACCACCCACCACCGGCCCGTCGACGAAGCTCACCAATCGGGAACGGCAGGTGGCGGACCTCGTCGCCGAAGGCCTGACCAACAAGGCGATCGCCACCCGCCTGGTCATCTCCCCACGCACCGCCGACGGACACGTGGAACGCATCCTGACCAAGCTCGGCTTCACTTCCCGGGCACAGATCGCGGCCTGGGTCGTCGAACACCAACAACACTGACCACGAAGACCGCACGAAAGTTACTGTCACACAATCGATTCACAATACCGACAAGCGGGACTCTGCCGTTTCCCCTGTCGGGGACGGGTTCTCGCCCACCGGATCGCGTGCTCAGGCACACGGCCGAGGCCGCGACGGGGAATCGCTGGGCGGGGCCCGGCGGCGGGGTGACCCCGCCCGGTCAGATCGTGGTCGCGTCGTGGACGACGCCGGTCAGGTTCGCCCCGACCAGGGTGGCCACGCCGGACAGGTCCGTGTCGCGTCGGCCGATCACCGTCGCCGCGGCCTGGGCGTCGGCGGAGGCCGGGGGAGTCGGCCCGGCGCACGCCACCGACACCGGGGCGTGGGTGCGGACGTACGCGGTGATCACCTCGAACACTGCCGGGTGTTGCGCCGGGAAGTCGCGCGCCACCTGCTCGAGTGAGTAGATTGCGCCGATCCGCGTCTCGATCTTGTCGGAGCTGAGTTGTTCGAGTGCTCTGGCGAACCGGTCGCTCGCCTGTTGCTGCTGTTGCTGCACCTGCTGAAGCTCGAACTGGTCGACGCTGGCGGAGAGATTGCGCGAGGAGATGACGACCGCCGTGATCGCCGCGACCGCGGTCGCGAGCCCGACCACCGCCTGCCAGAACACCGGCGATGTCATCGTGCGTGTGAACACTGCCCACGCTCGCGCCCGGCGAGGAGACCGCGCTCTCATGCGGTCGCCCGCGAGCCGCGGCCGCCGCGGCGTTGCCGCGCTCACCTGCACCCCTCGTTCGCGACGAACAGAGCCTGTTTCCCGATGACTCCGGCCCTCGGCGCGGGAAGCAGTCCGGGTACCCGGATCCGCACCCGTCCAGCGTAAAAGAACACCCGAGCGCGCACCACAACGCGAGCTCGCGAGCGAGCGGGCGGGCGGGTGTCTACCCGTGCACCCGGATCTGCTGCATCATGTCGTGGTCCTGGTGTTCGAGGTTGTGACAGTGCCACGTGTACCCGCGAACGTCTTGGGGGGTGCCGTGGGGATGCTCTGCGTCGTCCGGGACCGGGATCGGCGCGTCCGGGTCGAAGCCGAGGTCGTCGACCGAGGGCCAGTGCACGAGGATGGTGAGCACCGAGTCGGGCTCGACGAGTGTGGTGTCCTTCCAGCCCGCCTCCCACGCTGCCGGTGCCGCGCGCTCCCCGATGAGGAACGGCGTCGGGTCCGGCGCCCAGCGGATGTCGTGCTCGAGCGGCGGGGGCGAGGTGGTCATGTAGCCGGCCGACCACAGTTTCTGCCGGCCGAGGATCCGGAACCGGGCCAGGTGCAGGTGGACCGGGTGCTCGATCGGGAACACGTTGACGATGTGCCAGATTTCCGTGGTCCCGGCGCGGGCGAGGTCGACGTCGTCGGTGAGGAACGGCAGATTGTTGATCGACCCCATCAACGGCAGCACCGCGGCCGTCCGGTCCAGGTCGACGCGCCCCAGGAAGGTCATGACCCGGGTACGGGCGACACCGTCGGTGGTGGCGGGCGCGATCGCCGGGGGGAGTCCCGGCGCGCCACGCAGCCGCGTCGGAACCCGGACCGGTTCGGCCACAGTCTGGTCCGCGTCGAACCGCATGATCTCGGGCAGTGCCGGGACCGCGATCGCGGCGTTGCCGACACCGTTGAGGGCGGTGTTGACGAGTGTCACCGACTCGCCCGGCGTGAGCGTCGAGAAGTCCACCAGCAGGTCGGCGCGCTCCCCGGAGGTCATGACGATGTGGTCGGTGTCGACGGGCTCGTCGAGCAGGCCCTGGTCGCCGCCGATCACCGTGAACCGCATCCCGTTCGAGAACGCGAACCGGTAGGTGCGCGAGTTCGAGCCCTGCAGCAGCCGCAGCCGATACAGCGTGCGCCGCACCGTCATCCGTGGCCATGCGACTCCGTTGACCACGGCGACGTCCCCGAACTGGCCGCCCTGGTTGTAGCCGTTCGGTTGGTAGCGGGCCAGCCGCGGCTGCAGCGTGCCGTCGGCGTTGAAGGTGCGGTCCTGCACCACGATCGGCACCTCGAACTCCCCGGCGGGCAGCCCGAGCGGATTGTCGGCGCGGCCGGTGTCGAACTCGTCACGCAGCAGATAGAACCCGGCGAGCCCGGCCTGCACGTTCAGGCGGGTGTTCGCCATTGCGTGGTCGTGGTACCAGAGAGTCGCGGCCTCCTGGTCGTTGGCGTAGCGGTTGGTTTGTACGCCGCCGCGCCGCCACGTGACCATCGGGTGCCCGTCCGAGTCGGGACGGCTCGGCGCGCCGTGCAGGTGCACCGTCGTCCGCGGATTCGTCCGATCCTCCTCGGTGGCGCCGTGCATCGTCAGGTCGACGGCGTCGGCGAGTGGATTGACGTCGATCGAATTGACGAACGACACTGTCGTCGGCACGCCGTGGCGGGCTTCGAGGGTGGGGCCGAGGATGCCGTCGTGGTAGCCGAGGACCGTCGTGGCCGGCAGATCCGGGTGGTACGTGTGGATGCTGGATTGCGCGGTGAGCGTTCCCGACGCGGCGGCGGTCGGTAGGCGCGGCAGGTCGGTGACGAACCGGCGTAGCGGCGGCGACGCGAAGTTCAGCGGACTCGGGTCGGTCGGCGGCGGCAGATCGGGGATCGGGGCCGGCAGCGGTGGGACCGGCGCACCCGGTCCGGCCGAGGCCGACGGTGCGCCCAGCCAGCCGAACGCGGCGACCGAGCCTGCCACACCGAAGAATCCACGTCGTGAGAGTTCCATCGTCGATCTCCTTGGATTCATGGCGCCGTCCTGGGGATCCAACTCGTGCGGATGCTACCCATGCGGCTGACCTGACACGCCGCTATTGATCGCAGCCGGATGGGTCGTGGCCGCCACACCCCGGTTCGCGCTGCCCGTCGCCGATGTCGACCTCGCCGCAGCGCGTGAGCTGGTCGAATCCGGGTCCGCCAGAGCCGGAGTGGACCTACCGCGTGCCCTGACCGCCGGTGCCGTTCGTGAAATGACTCCGTGCACGCGCGCAATTGTGCGCAGTGGACGTCACTGCGGTGGGCGCGCGACATTCGGCTGCGGCGACGTCGGTGTCTCCAGCTGGGCCGGTCGAAGCGATCAACGGACGCCCCGAACACCTGCGCGGCATCGCCCTGGGCTTCCGGAACCTCGATGTGGCGCCGGATTCTCGTCATCGTGTCGGAATCCTCGGATTCGATCGTCTCCCCGTTGGAGGATCGGCCATCGGTGAACGAGGCGGTGTGCGCCGTCTGCGGCTGTGGGAGACGGGCGCACAGCGGCCCGCGTGCCATCCTCGAGGGATGGCACGAACGTGGTTGTCGGTGACGGTGGAGCTGCTCGGCGGACGCGGCGAGGAACTGTGGCCATGGCCCGGCCGCGTCTTCGCGGTCGGACCGTCGCACACCTTCATGGACCTCGCGGATGCCGTCAACGACGCCTTCGCCCGGTGGGACAGGTCTCACCTGTCGATGTTCACCCTTGCCGATGGACGAGTGGTCACCGACGCGCAGACGGGGGCCGAGCTGGCCGGGTCGATCGGTGGGCCCATCACGGAACCGGTGGACATCGCCTCGGCCAAGGTCGCTCGGCTCCTGGGGCCCGGAGCGGAGTTCCAGTTCACCTTCGACCTCGGCGATGACTGGACCCACCGCTGTGTGGTCGGCGGCGACAAGGTCGACCCCACCGAAGTCCTGGGAACCACGCCACCGAACCCCCGGCCGTACTGGGGATGGGGCAGCATCCCGGACCAGTACGGGCGTCGGTGGGCCGACGACGACGGGCAGAGCCGGGTTCCGGGCAGACCGACCCGGCCGCATCCGATGCTGCTGCACGCGTGGCCCGGACTCGAGCAGGTGCCCCCGCTCGACCTGTCCGAGCTGCGCGCAGCGATCGCGGCCGCAGATGCGGCCCGTTTCCTCGCCGCGGTGACGGGACGTGACGTCGACGACGCGCTGCAGCAGGTGGGGGCCGGCCTACCGATGGCCCTGGAGCAGCGACGGGAGCAGGCCGAGCCGGTGACGGTGTCGGTCATCAACCGGCTGACGTGGCGCGCCGGCGCGGGTGACGAGGTGCTGGCCGAGGACCTGCTCGCGTGTCTGCGCGGCGAGCCGCTCGCGGGGCGGGTGGTGCCGGTCGACCTCGAGATGCTCGGTACCGAACTGGAGGGGGATCCGGGCATCTCGACCGGTGGCTACGTCGACCTGCGCACCGGGGACGTGATCGACGACAGCGGCACCGACCCGATGATGGTCGGGGAGAACGCCGCCGTCGACGTGGAGGCGGAGCCCGACCGCCTGCTCCGGTTCGCCCGCACCGGCTCGCGGGAGGGCTGGCGCGACATGGCGGCCTTCGCCGAGCGGCAGCATGATGCGGCGCTGCGGGAGCGGCTGGAGCGGGCGATCGAGGTCAAGGGCGCGTTCCACCGGTTCCGCGACCTCGTCCACCAGGAGAGCCTCGCCGAACAGTGGTACGCCTTCTCCACCGACCGCCAGCTCGGTCGTGCCCGCGAGTTCCTCGCCGACGAGGGCATCCGCGTGGGTTGACGGTCGGCCCACGCCGTGTGTGCCACCCGTGTCTGCTGTTGGCGTGGCCGCGGTGCGTTGGCGATGGAGAGGTTGTTCTCGCGCCCGCATCACCGACGCAGGTATAACACTATGCGTTATTAACGCAGTACGTTATATTGGTTCGGGTGATCGAATCGTTCGCCGACAAGGAGACCGAACGGGTCTTTCATCGGCAGTTCTCGAAGAAGCTCCCACAGGACATTCAGCGGATCGCCCGCCGGCGCCTCCTGCTGATCGACGCGGCCACCGACGTCAACGACCTGCGGGTGCCCCCAGGCAACCGCCTGGAGAAGCTCTCCGGGGACCGGGTGGGCCAGTACAGCGTTCGGATCAATGACCGGTACCGCATCTGTTTCATCTGGCGCGCCACCGCCGCGTACGACGTGGAGATCACCGATTATCACTAGCCACCCGACGGGAGCCGGCGCCCCAGCCGACCACAGAGCCGACCAAGGAACACCAATGACTGCAGACCTGAGCCCCATTCACCCCGGTGAGATCCTCCGTGAGGATTTCCTCGAGCCTTTCGGCATCACACAGAACCGCCTCGCGACGATCATCGGCGTTCCGCCGCGACGGATCAACGAGATCGTCCTCGGAAAGCGGTCGATCACCGCAGACACCGCGCTGCGGCTGGCGAAGGCATTCGGCAACAGTGCACAGTTCTGGCTCAACATCCAGGACCGCTACGAGCTCGACATTGCGGCCGACAAGCTGGGCGACACCCTCGACAGCATCACCCGGCTCTCGGCATAACCAGCATCGCCAGCGGCACCGTGAGGGGTGCTCGGCGTGACTGCGGTGATCGGTCCTGTTCAACGCGAAGTACCGCAACGCGGCGAACTCCGACTCGATCCAGTTCAGCCACGACCCGTACGTCGGTAGGAACACCGACTCGACATCGTTGGCCGCGGACCACTCGCGGACGGTCGGGTGCCTGTGCGGGGAGAAGTTGTCGAGAACCACGTACAGCTTCTCCCCGGGCCAGCGGGCCCGCAGCGCGTTGAGCAGGTCGAGGAACTCACCGGACCGTTTGCGTGGCCGGATGCGGTAATACATTCTGCCGCTGGTCAAGTCGAGCGCGGCGAGCATGTGCATCACACCGTCGTAGCGGTGGTAGGTGGCCCGCTGTCGGTGCGGGGTGGGTGGCCGGACGCCAGCATTTGCCCTTTCGGGGCTGCAGGTTCAGCGGACCGAACTCGTCGACACAGATCACCCGGCCGTCGGCCGGCGGCCGGTCGTACAGGTCCAAGATCGCCTGCATCTTCGTCAGGAGGTCCGGGTCGGTCGACGCCTTCCACGTGGTGGTCGCCTGCCAGGTAACCTTGCCGTCCCGCAGAATCCGGCACAGCGTCTCGCGACTGATCGCCGGCACCACCTTCCGCACTATCAGGTGCTCGGCGAGCTTGGTCAGGCTCCACGTCGAGAACGCGGTGACACCCCAGTCTGCAGCGCACCCCACCCGATACCGGGGATTACCCGGTCAACGATCCGTGCGAGCCACTAGAGGTGACCGGGGGGACGCCATCCGCGAACCCTGGCGCCCAAGGGCGCCGGCCGCCGGCGCCGGCCGCCGCGATGGTCCGTTTGCGCCCACGACGGGATCGCCGGGGCGCAGCGAGCGCAGCCCCGCACCCGACCAGCAGGCCGGCCACACGCGGCCGGAGCGCCGCGGGAATCGCCACGGAGTCGGTTTCGGCGCACCCACTGAGATCGTGATCAGTGGGCACGCCGTCAGGTGATGCGCGATCGAGTCGTGCGCGGATTGGTCAGTCAACCCAGACGAGGTCGAGTAGCCGCATCGCTTCTTTCAGATCTGGGTCATCCGCTTCCAGTGGGCCGCTGTCGAGTGGTGTGACATGCCCGCTGACAGCACTGTCACCGGGGCGCTCGTACACCGCCCACAGCGTCATCCCGTCGCCGTGGCGGGAGTCGAACTGGATCCCCGCCACGGGCGCGTGCACGGGGTCCGTGAGGGTGTTGATCCACTGCGAGATGGCCTGGGTGAGGGCACGTGGACGGCCGTCGCGGATCGCCGCGCCATCAAGGTCGGCGAGCCCGTGGCGGATCGCGGCACCACGGAAACCGGAACGCAGCGTCGCGATGGTCTCGGGATCGCCCGGTACGACGAACCACCCGGTGATCGCGCCGCTCCCCGACACTCGCGCGTTCAGCCACGAGCGCGACAGCTGCCCCGGCTCGAGCGTCGGAAACTCGATCTCGTCTTCGTCGTCGACCACGATGTCGTCGAGGTCAGCGATCACCGCGACGCTCGGGCGCACGGATGCGAGCACCTCGAGGAAGCACGCCAGGCGGGTCGCGCCGACGTAGAGGGTGCGCCAGACCCCCGCCGGGTCGTCCCAGCGGCCGTTGAAACGACCGTCGGTGGCGTACTCCCACGGCGTCCACTCCCACGCCGTTGGCGGGAACCCGACCCGGTGAGCGGCAAATCCGACCACGTGAACGCAGCACACCTTGCCGAGCTTGGTGGTGGTCAGTGCCCGGCGCGGTCCGCTCATCCGACCGCCGCGAACTGACGGGCGGCTGCCAGAACCTTCGGCCCGACGTCGGCGAGGTCTCCTTCGCGGAGCATCAGCGCGGGGGCCTGGTCGTCGAGGATCGGGTTCAGGCCCTGGAACCATGCCTGCGCGACCTGCGGGGTGTCGCGTTCAGTGATCAGGCGGGCAGCACGGTAGGCGACGCGGAGGCGCTCGAGGTCGGTGTCGTTGCCGACGCTGCGGGTGCCCTCGGCCCACTGGCGGACGGCCCGGGTCTCCTTCACCTTCCCCAGGTAGGCGACTAGCTTGGCGCCGAGCAGGGCGCGAAGTTCGGTCACCAGTTCGGGCTGCTCCATGCGGGCGGCTGCGTTGTAGGCCGCGAGGTCTGGGCGGGGATGCGCGGTTGTCATGTAAATCCACCTCCTAATCACAGGATAAATCACAACTGATATCCCGGCCAGATTACAGGCCGTGGCCTGTCTGCGGACAGATGTCACTCCGGGGCGCCGAGATCGGACCAATTCGATAATATGTTCGAATGTCTGTGGAGTCATCGTCGTCGCGCCCATGGCAGGTGGATCACCCGCCGTCCCCCATCGCCGGTGACCGTCGCCCTCGTCCGATTGTGGTTGTGGGAGTTGCCGCTACCGGCCAGCCCGTCGGGTCGAGCGTTCTCGCCGTTGCGATGGGCTGCCCTGCCCCCGTCTGGCGTGGCCGTACCGCCTGTGCCCGTGTCCGCCGTGCGGGGCTTCTGGCGTCACCGTGTGAGTAGTCCTGCCAGTGGCTGGGTCGGCGTCGACGGGGAACAGTGGGTCGCTACCCCGCAGATCCGAGGGGGTTCCCTCGGATCCGGATCTGAAACTCGTTGAGTATCAGATCATGTCGTGTGGGTAGCGGCCCACTGCCCGCCGCTGGCACCGAAGCCTAGCGGCAGGCCCTGACACGTTCGCTCTCGGACGTCTGCTAACCGAGGGCACGGTTTTTCGTCGATGGCGGGGTGCGACGCCTGCTCCGGTGGCGCCGGCGGATGTGTGCGGCACGCGGGATCGCTGCCGGTGGCGCCGCGGATGGTGACCGCCGGGGGCGCCCGCACCCCTGCGCCACAGGGCGCGGCCGCGACAGACCTTCGTCCGGTGGCGACCGTTCCGATCGGGGCTGGATCCCTTGTCCGAGTGCGCGATCACGCCGGTGGTGTCCTGGCCCGGCGAGCTGACGGGTCCATAACCCCCATCTCCAGGGCACCCAGTGCCAGATCGGTGCGCAGGTTGGTCGGCAATTGACAGCCGACCACGCGGCGGGAGTAGACGTCGATGACGAACGCAGCGTAGACCCAGCCGGCGACGGTGCGGCAGTAGGTGATGTCGGCGACCCAGCCCCGGTTCGGTGCGGGTGCGGCGAAGTTGGGGGCCAGCAGATCCGGTCTGGTGTCCGGGCCAGTGCCTGGCACGGTGGTGGGCGGGCCTTTCGTGCGGGTGATCCCGCGCAGCCCGTCGGCGCGCATCAATCGGTGCACGTTGCACCGTGCGATCCGGTGTCCGCGCCGATTGAGCTCGGCGTGCATTTCGCGGACCCCGTAGTCGCCGTAGTTCTCGGCGTGGACCTGCCGGATCACCTCCAACCGTTGCAGGTCGGCGACGGTGCGTGCGGAGGGCGGTCTGGTCTTGGCAGCGTAGTAGGTGCTCGGGGCGATCTGCGCCCTGGCCTTCACACGCTATTCGGCGCGGTGCAGGGTGGTGTGCTGGCGCCGAGCACCTAGGCGATGTCGGTGAATGGTGACGCCGCCGCTATTCATGGCGTGAGCTGGCGCGACGGCGGTCGGTACCCGCTGTCGCCGACCAGCAGTACGCGTTGCGCGGTCCATGCGGGCCTGGCGTCGGTGACCAGGCCACCATGTTCCGGGCTGCGTGCATGCACCCCTTGAGATGCGCTGCCGGTTCAGTGCGGCCACCGACACTGCGTGGGCGAGCATGAGCACCGCACCGCCGAGCGCGGCCGTCGCGAGGTAGCCCACGCGGCGGGCGAGCGCCTCGAGCCCGAACAGCACGCCGAGTCCGATCGCGAATCTGGTCGTCACCGGGATCAGCCGGCACGTTTCGACGGCCGCGCGGGCCATACCGGGACCTGTCGAGATCGCGGTGGTGCCGGGGCGACGCACCTGTTCGAGAAGCCCGGCGCACTCGACAGCGTCGTCGACCTCGCGACGGCCGCCCTGAACCGGTGGGTCGGCGGGGAGCCGCCGGAGCGGGTGTAGGCGCTTGGGGCGCCGCGCTCGCAACCGGCAGCGCCACCGCCGCCCGCCCGACCGTGACGGCAGCGGTGGCGTCGCGCCCGAGTCGAAACCGCACAACGATCGAGGTCTGGTCTTCGCTCTTCGGTGGGGAGGCCGGACCTGTTCGTTCGCGCCCTCGTGCGCGCAAGTGCAGACTGGACGGGATGGGAAAGGTGCCGATGGAACGGACCACCTGCTGCATAGTGGGCGGCGGACCGGCCGGGATGGTGCTCGGGCTGCTGCTGGCGCGATGCGGGGTGGCGGTCACGATTCTCGAGAAGCACGGCGACTTTCTCCGCGACTTCCGCGGGGACACCGTGCACCCGTCGACGCTGTCGTTGCTGGACGACCTGGGTCTCGCGGCGCGGTTCGAACGGCTGCCGCAACGGCGCGTGCACACGGTCCAGTTGCCCGTCGGCCGCGGCGGGAAGCGGCTGACCGTCGGCCGACTCGACTCTCTGCCGGGCAAATACAAGTACATCGCGATGGTGCCCCAGTGGGACTTGCTGAACCTGCTCGCGGACGAGGGGGGAAGGGAACCCGATTTCGATCTGCGGATGAACACCGAGGCGGTTTCGTTCCTCCGGGAGGAAGGACGGGTCACCGGGGTGCGGTACCGCACGTCGGACGGCGTCACCGGCGTGGTCCGCGCTGATCTCACCGTGGCCTGCGACGGCCGCGGCTCACTCGCGCGACAACTTCCCGAACTGCGGCTGCGGCGGTTCCCCTGCCCGATGGATGCCTGGTGGTTCCGGCTGCCGCGGCTACCGCAGGATCCGGAGGGACTCGTCGGCAACGCGGGCGACCGCTTCCTCACCGCGATGATCGACCGCGGCGACTACTGGCAGTGCGGCGCCATGATCCCCAAGGGCACGGACGCCGAACGGCGCGCCGCCGGGCTCGATCGGTTCATGTGCCAGTTCGCGGACACCGCCCCGTGGCTGGGTGACCGCGTCCACGCGCTGGAGTCCTGGGATCAGGTGCAACTCCTGGACGTGCGGCTCGACCGGCTGCGGCGG
Organism: Rhodococcus olei; assembly: GCF_039540555.1. Lineage (NCBI taxonomy): Bacteria > Bacillati > Actinomycetota > Actinomycetes > Mycobacteriales > Nocardiaceae > Rhodococcus > Rhodococcus olei. The sequence goes on from NZ_BAABFB010000012.1 coordinate 16,382, forward strand.
TGGCACCTGCCGGGGCTGCTGTGCATCGGGGACGCGGCACACGCCATGTCGCCGATCCTCGGCATCGGTATCAACCTCGCCGTCCAGGACGCGGTCGCCGCCGCCCGGCATCTCGCCACTCCGCTGCGGGCGGGCACGGTCGTGTCGCGAGACCTACTCCGGGTACAACGCCGCCGCTGGCCGACCGCCGCAGCGACTCAGGCGCTGCAGCGCATCGCGCACGCGCAGGTCATCTCGCCGGTGCTCGACGGATCTGTCGACGCGAACGCGTCACGGCCGACACGGCTGGTGGTACGGGGGATCATGGCGACCCCCGGCCTCTCGCGGCTGCCGGGGTACTTCTTCGCCTACGGGGCGCTGCGCGAGCGCCCGCCAGCGGCGGCCAGGCGCTGAGCGCTGTCGGAGACCGCTACGCCTCCTGCGCGGCCTCTGTCGAGACGGGCGAAGCGGGTTCGACACGGGGAGGGGTTGTTGGTTCCTGGTCCTACAGTGCGCGCATGGGCGCGAGGGGAGTGTCGCAGGATGCTATTCATCGACGCTGCCGATGCGGTCGCGGAGAAGATCGACGTCCTGCTCGAGCGTGCCGCCGACACCGTCCTCGGCGCGCCGCTGCCCGGGTCGCCGAAGTGGCGTCAGGCGTGAGAGGCGCGTGAGTCGCAGGCCGGCCGTACAGCGCGGAGGAGCGGGCGCGGGTGAAGATCGCGATCGCCGAGCTGGCCGGGGTGGATCCGCGCCACGAGATCGAGCGCGCCCGGCGCGCGGGAATGTCGACATCTCACACCGCGGTCACCGAGGCTGACGGGGGTCCGGTTCGCGGCCGCCGGCGCCACGGGACCGCCGCCGTCGCACCGGGGTGGGAGTCAGCAGCTCGTGATTGTCCGTTCCGGGTTGAGTTGGCATGGGTGGCTCTGGCAGTCTGAAGTGGTTCTGTCCCACTTTCCGTGATGGTCCATCGTGGCGGCGTGTCGTTCCGGTGAGACATGGAATGCGCGGGAGATGATCCTGCTGGTGTTCTCAGAGCTGCTGTGACCTGCGCGTTCTTCTCCCGCATCTGGTGGGTGTCGCGATCGACTCCATCGATGTGACCGCGGGTGGGGTCGGCGTTCGTGCGTCGTCGTTGTCGACGTCGGCGCTGTGCCCGGTTTGCGGGGACTCCTCCGATCGGGTGCACAGCCGGTACGAACGGACACTGGCCGACACGGCGATCGGAAATCGGCCGAGTCGCCTGGTGCTGCGGGTGCGGCGCTTCCTGTGTCTGACCGCCGACTGCGAGCGCCGCGCCTTCGCTGAGCAGATCGATGGTGTGACCATGCGGTATGCACGACGTACCCCGCTGCTGCGGGGAATCCTCGAAAGGATCGGGCTGGCGCTGGCCGGCCGCGCCGGAGTCCGACTGGCGACAGCACTGGGAATGCATGTCGGACGTAGCACCCTGCTGCGCCTTGTCCGTGCGCTTCCGGACCCGGCAGCGGGGGCGGTGGAGGTCCTCGGAGTCGACGACTTCGCCCTGCGACGACGGCACCGGTATGGAACCGTCCTGATCGACATGGCCACCCACCGTCCCGTCGACGTCCTCGCCGACCGGAAAGCCGACACCTTCGCCGACTGGCTGAGAGCGCATCCGGGCACGACCGTGGTGTGCCGCGATCGTGCCGGGGCGTACGCCGAAGGAGCGCGCACCGGGGCCCCGGAGGCGATCGAGGTTGCCGACCGTTGGCACCTGTGGCACAACCTGGCCGAGGCTGTGGAGAAAACCGTTGCCGCCCACCATGGTTGCCTTCGTGCCAATGCCGCAGTCGACCCCGAACCCCTCGTCGAGCTCACCGCCACGGAGGATCTCCGGCGGGCCGCCGAGCAGGTGCACACTGTGCGCCGAGAGGAATCCATCCTCGTCGCCCGCATCAAGAGCCGTTACGAGGCTGTCGCGGCGCTCAAGGCCCAGGGTAAGGGGATCAAACCGATCCAGCGTGAGCTCGGGCTGGCCAAGGAAACCGTGCGCCGGTACTACCGTGCCGGCAGCGTCGATGAACTGCTGGCCACACCGCGGGCCGGACGCCGCACTGTGTTGGACGAGTTCACCGAGCACCTGCACGGGCGATGGAACGATGGATGCACGACGGCACTCACCCTCTTCGACGAGATTCGGGCCTTGGGCTATTGCGGCAGCTACGCCACCGTCCGCGACTACCTTCGTCCATTCCGTCAGATCGGTGCCGCACCACCGTCCACACCGAAAATCCCGAAAGTTCGGACCATCACCTCGTGGATGCTGCACCATCCCGACGACCTCACCGACGCCGAGAAACTCGGACTCAAGCAAGTGCTGGCCAGATGCCGGCATCTCGAGACCACTGCGGCGCACGTCACGTCGTTCGCCGAGATGCTGACCGGCCATCACGGCGACCGTCTGGACTCCTGGACGGCTGCCGTTTCGTCGGACGATCTGCCGCACCTGCATCGATTCGTCCGGGGAATCGAACGCGACCACGCCGCCGTCCGGGGCGGGCTTACCCTGCCCTACAACTCCGGCGCTGTCGAGGGAAACGTAAATCGGATCAAAATGCTCAAACGACAGATGTACGGACGCGCCGGATTCGACCTCCTCCGCAAACGAATTCTCCTCAGCCACTGAGCTACTCAGGAAGCATCACGGAAAGTGGGACAGAACCAGATCGAGTTGACAGAGCCACATGGGCGACTGGCAGGTATGTCAACAATTTCGGGAGGTCGTGATATCCAGTCCGGACGATGACATTTCCGTCCTGTCTGCGGTTGGCGCACGACGAGATCGGCGAAGACGAATACCAGCGCAAACTTCGTCTGCCTCAGGAACGACACCACCACTACGCCGCGGAAGGGAGGTGTGCAGCCACGGCAGCAGATGACGACGATATGGCGATTGCCAGGCCGATCGCCGCCGGGAAATGGGCGACGACGGTCAGACGCCGGCTTGCCGTAGCGCCGCCACGAGTTGTGCGACCGTTGGTGATCCCTCCCTCCCGGCGGGGGTTCGGTACACCCGGCACGAGAGCCCTGTCCCGGGACCTGGTTCGGCAAACGGGTCTGCGCCGTCGATGAGCACCGTCGGGGATCCACTGAACGCTGTGGCCTCCGCATCGTCGATGGTTGATATCTGACGCAGCTGCACCGATGTCAAGGGACACGTGGGCATCCCTGCGGGCGGACAGGTGACCTCCCTGCCTGCGGACAGCTGATCTCCCTGTCCGCGGTCATGTGATCTCCCTGTTCGGTCAGGTCAATGGCACCACCCCGCGTCCGGCGGTGGCCTCGCTCAACCGCAGTGAGGTGCCTTCGGTGAGCACCACATGGGCGTGGTGCAGCAGCCGGTCGACCGCGGCGGTGGCCAGGGTCTTGGGCATGATCGTGTCGAACCCGGACGGGTGCAGATTGCTGGTCACCGCCAGGCTGCGCCGTTCGTAGGCAGCATCGACGAGGCGATAGAACGCCTCGGCAGCAGCCTGACCGGACGGGAGCATGCCAATGTCGTCGACCACGATCAACTCGGCCCGGGTGATCTTGGTGATGGTCTTGGCGATCGACCCGTCGACCGCGGCACGTCCGACCGCCGCGGTCAACGATTCAAGGGTGAACCACGACACCCGCATCCCCGCGTCGATCACCGCATGCGCCACCGCCTCCACGAAGTGGGTCTTGCCGGTACCGGACGGACCGCTGACCGCCAGGTTCTCGGCGCGGTGCACCCACTCGAGCGTCGCCAAAGCCGCCTGTGTGGGGGCAGGGATCGACGAATCCTCCTCGCGCCACGAGGAAAACGTCTTCCCTGCCGGTAGTCCGGCGCTCTTGCGGCGCATCGCCTTCGTCGCCTCGTCACGGCCGCGGACCTCCTCATCGAGGAGCACCTTGAGGACCTCGGTCGGATCCCACCGCTGCGCTTTCGCGGTGGCCAGGACCTCCGGGGCGGCGGCACGCAGGTAGGGCAGTCGCATCCGTTTGAGGACGGCGGTCAGCTCGTCCGGCAACGCCGGCGCGGGGTGGGGGTTCACGGGTTCGCTCCCGCCGCGGTGGTGCCGAATCCGGCCCAGGCTCCGGTGCCAGGCTGGACCGAGTGCGCCTCGTCCGCCACCACCACCTCACCACCCGCGGTGGCGTCCGTGTGGTGGGCGACGATCGCCGGCAGGTCCGAGTCGGCGAACCGGCCCGCCTCGGCGGCGATCACCAACGCCGCGTCGACCGCGTCGGTGCCGACGAACGCGGCCAACTCCACCGCCGTGGCCATCTTCGCCCGGATCCGGGTCACCCCGACCGCAGACGCGGTGATCAGCCACGTACGGGCACCGGGCCCCAACTCGAGAAACCGGGCCTCTGCGACGCTGCGAGCCTTCGGCTGCGGCGGCCGTGGCGCCCCGTGCGGATCCTGCGGGTGATCGGGGTAGTGAGCCAGGTCGATACTCGGACTCCCGGGTGTCGAAAGGCGATGCCGTGCAACCTCACTCAACCCTCGACGGTCACCGGCCCAGTCCGGGACCCGGGGCAGCGCCGACAGGTCGGCGACGACAACCAGGTCGGCACCGGTAACCCGTACCCACACCTCGGCGCCGACCAGACCCGGCGGGGTCGAGTACCGCACCGACCCGAACCGGACCGTCTGATCGGTACCGACGCTCCGGGTCTGCCCCAATGCGAGGGTGTGCGGGGCCGCGGGCAGGGTGTGCAGACGGGCACGTTCGTCGGCCAACGCTTCGGCCGGGATGCGGGCGGCTTCCCGGTGACGACGTCCATTGACCTTGACGCAGAACCGATCACACGCCGCCTCCAGATCGGCGAACGAGGCGTACTCGGGTAGCAGGTTCGCCTCCGTCGGCACCAGATCGGCCTTGGCGATGCGCACCGTCGCTTCGCTGCCGCCTTTGGATTCGGGGTCGAAGGGCACACACGTGTGCACAGCCATGCCGTAGTGCCGGGCGGCCTCGACGATCTGCGGGTGCCGCACCGGCACCCCGGCGACGTGGTCGATGTGACCGTGCGCGGATTGTCGGTCAAAGCATACGTGGGCGCCCCGCCGAACCGCCGGACCGTGGCATCGAGGCACGCGATCAGGCTCGGCAACGTCTGATCCCACACCGGAATCACCACACGAAACCGCGACCAGGCCAGCCACGCGCAGAACAGCAGCGTCGACCGGACGATCCCACCCGGCCCCGGCACCACCGGGCCGGCGCCCCAGTCGAACTGCATCCACAAGCCGGGTTCGGTGATCCAAGGCCGGTAGGTACGCCGATGCCCGGCCTGCCACGCCGCCTTCGCCTCGGCGACCGCACGGCGGGTGGTGCGCTCGGTGCCCTCGAACCCGACCTCGACGAGGCGCTGGTGGACGATGTCGGCGCGGACCTTGCCTTTGCTGCGCTCGACCCACTCCTCGATCTTCGGGAGGTGCTCGTCGATGATCCGTGGCCGCCGTGCCGGTTCGGCCAGCGCGACGCCGGCGTCGCGGGCAGCGACATACCGGCGGATGGTTTTCGGGTCCACCCCGGCCAGCTGCGCCGCCGAGTGCGCGCTGCCGGTGGCGTCGTAGGCTTCGAGAATTTCCATGATGTCCCTGTCAGACTTCTTCATGCGTCCCTCCGGTTGGGAATCGCTCGTTGGTGGTCGAAGACCTCGAGCAATACCCCGGAGGGACGTCTGATTCAGGACCGACACACCGCCGGCCCGGGCCGCGGACAGGGAGATCAGCTGTCCGTCAGCAGGGAAGAAGCTGTCCGCCTACAGGGAGGTTGGCATGTCCGCTTGCAACCGAAATGTCGCGCCTTCCGACCGCGGCGAGCGCCTCATCCAGGCGCTCGCGGGCGGTTTGCCAGTTCGGGCAACCGTCGAAGTACACCAACTCGAGCTCCATGGAATCCAGGATGCGCCGCTACGGAAGGGGTGTTGTCAGTTGCGGCGTGATCGCGGGCTCTGCGACCGGCGGCAGAAGCACCTCCTGGCAAGTTTGAGCAGCGAGGAGGTGACACCAGCCTTGACGGCGCAGCCGTCACCCGCGAGGAATCACGCGATGACGTTGGACACCACCTCACGGGACTTGACCTCCTTGCCTCCGTCGGCTCGTGCGGGCGATTGGTCCACCTCGTGAAGCCCGTATTCGCGGTGCGGCCTGTGAATGCCGGGTTCGGGTTGTGCCGGGCATTGACCGCCGCCGGGGTTCGGTGTGAGGTCGTCGCACCGTCCAAGCTGCAGAAACCATCCGGTGACCGGGTCAAGACCGACGCCCGCGACGCCCTGCACCTGGCCCGGCTACTCCGGCTCGACGAGATCTGCGCGGTGTCGATCCCGACCGTGGATCAGGACGCGGCCCGTGACCTGGTCCGTGCCCGCGAGGACTGCCGCGGCGATCTGATGCGAGCCCGGCATCGGCTGTCGAAGCTGCTGCTTCGCCACGGCATCGTCTACTGCGGCGGCGCCGCCTGGACCGGGGCGCACGACCGGTGGCTACGCACCGAGGCCGCACCGCAGCTGACCTCACAAGCGACCCGGATGGCGTTCGACGCCGACTACGACCACGTGCTCACGATGCAGGCCCGACGCGGGCGCCTCGATGCGGCGATCGAGGACATGGCCGCCGACAGCGAGTTCACCCCGATCGTGCGGAGGGTCTCGTGCCTGAGGCGTGTCAGCACCTTGACCGGGTTCGCGCTGGCGGTGGAGATCGGTGACTGGGATCGGTTCACCGGCAACACCATCGGCTCGTTTGTCGGTTGATTGGTTCCCTCGGAGTACTCGTCCGGTTCGTCACGGGTGCTGGGTGCGATCACCAAGACCGGCAACACCCACGCGCGCCGACTGCTGGTCGAAGCGGCCTGGCACCACCGGCCGCGGTATCGCGTCGGGGCGGTGATGCGCTCACGGTGGGACCAGGCGCCGGCAGCCGCACGGGCCCGGGGAGATCAGGGCAACCGCCGCCTGCACCACCGGTGGGTGGGGTTCCTCGAACGCCGCAAGCGGCCGACCATCGCGAACGTGGCGATCGCCCGAGAGCTCGCAGGCTGGTGCTGGTCGCTGGCGGTCATGGACGACTGATCGCCACCCAGTCTGCTTCCTCCCCGAAGTCACGTGGTGGCAGCGCGTGGATCGACCCGCGACACACCTATGAGCAGACCCACGAGGGTCGACGCTCGACTCTAGACAAGCGGAACCCGATCCAGCCGAAACCCCGTCCTGCGGTAGCCAACCCGCGTATATGCCCCCAAGCACTTCGTGTAGGGAGGGACCCCCGTCTGACCGCGCGTCGCTCATCGACACGCTCACCACACGGGATTCGCCGAGGAAGCAACGAGGCGCCGTCGGGGTAGCTCCCCGGCGGCGCCTCACCATGGCTTCTTGACAAAATTCTCTACATATCAGGTGTCGAGCGCGGCACCTTGCGGCACTGGATGGACCAGCACGGCACAAGCCGGCGAACCACTGCCGGCGGGATCGTCATGACCGGCACCCGGGCCGACAGGAACGTCGGTGACACCGGCAACGTGCCGGAGACCCCCTGGACTTCCGAATATGTTCCGAATATCATGGTTGCATGACCATCGCAGCCATGACGACCCGGCGTTCCTCGGACCTGAGCAAGCACTCTGCCGAGGTCTTCGCCGAGGCCGAGGATCATCCCGTGACGGTGACCCGGCGCGATGGTGAGGCGCTGGTGTTGATGTCGCAGCGCGAGGCAGAGGGTCGTTCTCGTTTGCTGAACTTCGCCGCCCAGCTCATCACGGTCACCCTCGACGACACTGGTTCCCTCGCCGAGCGTATGAGCAGGGCCTTCCCCTGGATGCTTGCGCTGTCGCCGGCGGATCGGGAGTCCTGCGCCCAGGACCTCGTCGATGCCGCGCGCGCCTCGTTCTCCACCGACCAGCCGCATCTGGCGATCGCCGAGCTGACGTCGTGGAAGGAGACGGCCACGGCTGTGGCGGCGGGGCTTGGCGGCGCCGATGTCGAATGGCTCGACGAAGACGAGAGCGTGGAGCGTCCCTGATCGTGGTGGCCGCGAAGAAGGGCGAGCTGGTTCCCCGGCCTCCGAGGAAGAGTGAGTACGAGATCCGGTTTGCGACCTCGGATGCGTGTAAAGGCTGGCAGGACCTCGTCGCGACCATCCGCAACCCGATGACGGAGACCTGGGACTTCCTGACGCGGACACCCCTGGCCACGACGCTGACGAACTATCGGCTCAAGGGTGAGCTCGGGGTGATCTCACGCGGCGGCACGAGTCACCAGCGTTGGCAGCACAAGCCGACTGCGAAGGGTACCGCGCGCATATGGTTTTACGTCCAGGAGCGCACGGTGTTCCTCGAGCAGGTGCACACGAGCCATCCGAACGAGACGAAGTAGGCCGTCAGGGACTCTGATCGCCAGTCTTCCGCTGGCGCCGACGGCGCGCTGAGCGCGCCCAGAGCATCCGGCTCACCGGAGCGCAGGCGCGCGGTTGTGTCTTACAGATCGCCGAGAAGATCACCGACGTCGTCCGCTACACCGCGATCTCATCCCCCGACCAGGTCGTCTACACCGCCCGTACGATGGCCGACCGGTTGACCGGCCGCGGCTGGACGGTCATCGAGGCCGAACAGTCCTACCTCGACGGCAACCAGTACAAGGGCCTGCACATGCTCGCCCGCCACCCCGATCGAGTACGAACACGCCCACAATGCTGCCCTCACGACCGAGCTGCAGCCCGTTAGGAGCGGCACGGAAACCTGGGGCGGTTCAGTCTGTGGCCTACGAGTTGCGCTCGAATGTGTACCAAGGGCCGTCCAGGTGCTCGGGCGCAGCCGCGGGTGGAACTCGTCGAGGGTGAGCCCGATGCAGTGGACGTGGATATGCATGGTCGACCTCTGACGGCGGTGTCGACCGCAACTGAACTTTCAAACCGCGAAGGCGGCCGTCACTCGCGAGCTCGGAGTGTCCCGCTAGTTCGACGGGGGCGACCATTCCCGGCAGCACCACCGGTTCCGCGACGAACAGCACTGGGAGACGTTCGGTTGCTGTCATGACCCTGCCCTTCTGAAGTTGAGCGTGTGTAGCTCACCTTCTCGGGATGGGGTCGTGTTCCCGGTGGTGAGGGGTTTCGCTCAGGGCGAAGGTTCGTCGAGGGCCTGCGATCATGGTCGGGTGAGTGACGCGCAATCCCGGATCAGGCAGTTCCTGACCACGCATGCGCCACCGACACCATGCCTCGTCGTCGACATCGACGCGATCGTCGCTCGTCTGCGTGAGTTTCAGGGCGAGTTCCCCGATGCGAGGCTGTGTTACGCCGTCAAGGCGAACCCCGAACCCGTAGTGATCCGGGCGTTGGCCGCACATGGCGCCGGGTTCGACGTGGCAAGCCCGGCCGAGATCGATCTGTGCATCGCCCAGGGTGCTGCGCCGACAGCGCTGTCCTACGGGAACACGATCAAGAAGCCTGCCGATATCGCGCATGCCCACGCGCGTGGCGTCCGCGAGTTCATCACCGACTCAGAGGGTGATGTCGACAACCTGGCCGAGTTCGCCCCCGGAGCGCAGGTCTGTGTCCGGCTCCTGGTCGACGGTCCGCCATCGGTGACGCCGTTCGGGCGGAAGTTCGGCTGCGAGCCCGACGTCGCGATGGACCTGCTCCGGCGGGCTGCCGGCCTGGGCCTGGACACCGCCGGCCTGAGCTTCCATGTCGGCTCCCAGCAACTGGACCTGTCCGCCTGGGATGTGTGTATCGCGACGGCGGCGAAGCTGTTCACGGAGCTCGCGGCGGAGGGCATCCTCCTACGCAGGCTGAACATCGGCGGCGGCTTCGGCCTGGCGTACTCCGGATCTGCCCCTTCGCTCACCGATTACGCCGAGGCAGTACAGCGTTCGCTGCAGTCGCACTTCCCGGGGCGACAACCCGAGGTGGTGATGGAACCCGGCCGCGCTCTCGTCGCGGATGCCGGTTTGATCAGAACCGAGGTGATCCTGGTGGCCAGGAAATCGGCGACCGACCGGCACCGCTGGGTGTACCTCGACATCGGCCGCTACAACGGTCTGGCCGAAACCGAGAACGAGTACATCGCGTACGGGTTCGAGACGGTGGCCGAGCACGGTGGCGCCGAAGGTCCGGTCATCCTCGCGGGCCCGACGTGCGACGGTGACGATGTGCTCTATCAGCACACGCCCTATCGGCTGCCGCTCGATCTCCAGGCCGGGGAGCAGCTCGACATTCTCGGATCGGGCGCATACACGGCCAGCTACTCGTCGGTGGCCTTCAATGGCATTCCGCCGCTGCGCACGTACTGTCTGGTCGGTGGAGAGCTCACTGATGTCGCCTGACCAGCACAATGCCGTGGAATTCGCCGGCACTCACGTGGTGGCGGAGTTGCACGGGATCGCGCCGGCCCGGCTGGACGATCCGCAGTTCCTGCGGGACACGCTGCGTGCGGCGCTGTCCGCTGCCGGGGCGACCGTGTGCGAGGTGATCGAGCACCGCTTCGAGCCGCAGGGAGTGACCGTGCTCGCGTTGCTCGCCGAGTCGCACGCGTCGGTGCACACGTATCCGGAATTGGGTTCGGCATTCGTCGACGTCTTCACCTGTGGCCCGAGCGCAGACCCGGAACTCGCGGTGCGCCTGTTCGCAGATGCGCTCGGCGCCGAGGTCTCTGGCCACCGGGCGATCCCACGCGGTCCGGCGACGGTTCGCCGACTCACCGAATCCGTCGGAGCCGGGCTCACCAGGACGTGGGAATTGTCCGAGGTGCTGCACGAGGCGGACACCGATTTCCAACACGTCGTGATTGGACGCACCGAGCAGGGTGTGTCGCTGTTCTGCGACGACGAACGCCAGAGCACGGAGGCGACCCAGCTGATCTATCACGAGGCCTTGCTGGTGCCCGCGCTTCTGCTTGCCGAGCAGGTCCGTCGGGTGCTGGTCATCGGGTCCAGCGAAGGTGTGGTCAGCCAGATCGCCGTCGCCGCGGGGGCGGAGTCGGTCGATCACGTAGACATCGACAAGGCCGCTGTGCAGGCCTGCGCCACATATCTTCCGTACGGATACTCGGCTCCCGAGCTCAAGGCCGCTGACCGGGGAGACGGACCGGTTCGCATCCACTACCGCGACGGCTGGGAATTCCTCGCCGAGGCGGCCGCGGCCGGGCGGCGGTACGACGTGGTGGTGATCGACCTCCCGGACGAGAACGATGATCCGGAAGCGCAGCACAACCGCTTGTACGGCAAGGATTTCCTACTGCGCTGCGCCGAGGTGCTCGCCGACGGCGGTGTGCTCGCCTGCCAGATTGGCTGTCCGACGGTCTGGCGCAACGACACTCTGCGGCGCGGCTGGCTGCGGTTCATCGAAACCTTCGGCACGGTCATCTATTACGGCTCCGACGAACATGAGTGGGCGTTCCTGTCTGCTCGTGTGGACCGGCTGACGGACGCCGTGAGCGAGCTGATCGGACGGCTGCCTGCGTCGTCTTATCGACCCGTCACGATCGACGAACTCGCTCTGATACGCGGGACGGTGCCACCTCATTCGATTCGCCACCCGGTGGCATAACGACTTCGCCCTGTTCGGCGGCGACCTCTTCAGCTTCGCGATCAACGTCAACCTCTGACGCACGAACGCTGAGAAGGGGGCGCCTCCCGGCCGGGGGGCGCCCCCTTCCGTGCGGGTCACGTGGCGATCGTAGGCCGCCGGGCCGCGTACGCCAGCGCGCCCGCCGCGAGCATGGCCGAGCCCGCCAGCACGGAGGCGAGCGGCAGCGCGAACGCCAGCGCCACGCAACCGAGCGCACCGAGGATGAGGACGCCCGGTCACGCCCGGCCCTCCTCATGGGTCAGCGTCAGTGCCGCGCAGTTCGCGATCAGGTAGTACGCGAGCACGGCGAACGAGGAGAACCCGATCGCGTGCCGCAGGTCCGCGACCGCGGCGAGCACCGCGACGACCGCGCCCACCAGTAGCTCCGCACGGTGCGGCACGCCGAAGCGCGGATGCACGGGCGGCCAGGCCGCGGGGCAGGTGGCCGTCGCGCGCCATCGCCAGGGTGGTGCGCGAGACCCCGAGGATCAACGCGAGCAGGGAGCCGAGCGCGAGCGGGACGGCCCGGCCGATGGTGCGGCGCGGGTTGAGCACCTCCTCGCCGAGGGTGGCGATCCGGGCGTAGCCGGCGAACGCGATCGCTCGACGATCGCCACTTGTGGGTGTTCCGCTGCTGGTGTCGGTGGGCGGGTCCGGCTGATCTACTTTTCTGCGACATCAAGAAACTCGGCCGCATCCCGGTGGCGGCGGTCATCCCTGCAGGGTTCGCCGAGCCGCCAGCTGCACCACCTCGACGGCGTTCCGGCGCCCCTGGAGGGTTCCGCGCTGCCAGATGGCGCCGTTGCCGTGCTCGACCTGCTGGTTCACCATCGCGTGGACCCGGCGGTACTCGCCGAGTTCGTCGAGTGAGTCGCGGATGTGACCGAGCAGGATCTCCAGTTGGCGGGGTGCCGGGACCGGTCGGGCGGTGCACGGATCGATGCCGTTGCCGCGTAAGCCGTCTCGGGCGGCGAGCCAGGTCGCTGCCTGCAGTACCTCGAGCCGGACGTCCGGCGGTCGGTCGCCGCGGTCGATGGACCGGACCGCTGTCATGACCAGGGCGCGGACCAGCGTCGCCACCAGCACCGCCTCGTCGACGGTTGGTTGCACGTCGACGACTCGGACCTCGACCGTCGGCAGGTGGCTGGACGTTCGGTGCCGATGGGTCTTGCCCGCCGAGGCCGGGATTCGACATGCGGTAGATCGATCGAGAAGACGCCGGCACGCCCGTCTCGATCGATTTGTCGCACCGCTGGTTGGAGGGCTGGAGATGCGACCGGTCGATTGGACAGGACACTGATCGTGGCGGGCGCGCGTCCGACGTCGGCGGCGTAGCGGACGGTGGCCGGGATGGGGGAGTGCGTGAGGTATCGGGATTTCTGGCTGTTTATGGATGATTATGGGAATTGATCCATAACATGCCATAAAGGTCTATGGTTTCCGATATGGACCCCGCGTTGAACCCCTTCAAGCCCGGGTCGGGGCTGCGGCCGCCGGCACTCGAGGGCCGCGACGCCGAGCGTCGAGAGTTCGATCTCCTCGTCACCCGCAGCAAGCTCCGCAACTACGACCGCGGCATGATGCTCTCCGGGCTCCGCGGCGTCGGCAAGACGACGCTGCTCAACAACCTGGCCGAGCACGCCGAGAATCGGGGATGGCTGACCATCGGGATCGAGGCCCGCCCCAACGAGGCGGGCGTCGCGGCGGTCCGCGCCAAGCTCGGCAACGAACTCGCCGCCGGACTGCGGCGGTTCAGCCGCCGTCACAAGCTGCAGAAGACGCTCGACGGTCTCGTCGAGTTGGCCCGCGGGTTCACGCTCGGCGTCGGTGTCGGACCGGCGAAGGTGGAATTGACACTCGGCCGGCAGGCGGCCACCGGCGACCTCGACCTGGACCTCGAGGAACTGGTCGAGGCGATCAGCGAGGTGATGAAGAAGCGGGCCTCCGCGTTCGGGCTGTTCATCGACGAGATGCAGGACCTCGACGCGGACCTGCTCGGCGCACTGCTCGCGGTCCAGCACCGCGCCAGTCAGAGGGAGTGGCCGTTCTTCGTCATCGGGGCCGGACTGCCGAGCCTTCCCGCCGTGCTCGCCGGTACCCGCTCCTACGCCGAGCGGCAGTTCGCCTACAGCACCGTCGGACCGCTGAGCCCCACCGACGCTGCGGACGCGCTGCGGATCCCCGTCGAACGACACGGGGGAGAGTTCACCTCGGGGGCGCTGGAGATCCTCGTCGAGGCCAGCGGGGGATACCCGTACTTCCTGCAGGAGTTCGGCAAGGCGATCTGGGCGGTCGCCCCGGAGACGCCGTTCACCGGGGAGGACGCGCTCCTCGCGGTCGAGGAGGGCCGCCGTGCACTTGACGACGGATTCTTTCCCTCCCGGTGGAATCGGGCGACCGAGCGGGAGCGCCGGTACCTGCGGGCAATCGCAGCAACGGGTGAGGTTGCGCCGAGGTCCGGAACCGTTGCCGCCGCAATGGGATTGACGACCACTGCGGTCAGCGATGTGCGCGACTCGGCGATCAAGAAGGGCCTCGTCTGGTCCCCGGAGCACGGGCGGATCGGGTTCACGGTGCCCGGAATGGACGACTTCATCCGCCGTCAGCCGACCGACTGACCGATGGCCATCGGCACGTTTCGATGACTCAGGGGGTACATGGCGCGCGGTCGACAGCACGCCCTGCCGGTTCCAGGGGGACCAGCGGGCCCCGGTGAGGTTCACTGCCCCGCCGGACCGTGGTGGCTCGCGATCCGGTAGCTCGAAACTGCCGCGTCTGCCGGGGAATTCTTCGTAAGAGCTCCTATCGGCGATGAAAAGGCGACGGGGCTCGAAACGGTGTCGGCCCCGGTGGTCTCGATCGCGGTCGCGGGGGGAACACGCCCGGTCCCCGGTCGGGGGGTGACACCGTGGGTCCGGTATCGCCGACGGAAGGGGAGCCCCGCACGAGGACGCGAGCCGAACGCGACGGGTATGTCGATGCGGTGTGCCGGGACCTGGTTGCCGAGATCGGCACCGAGCTTGACGATTTCGACTGCGCCGGCGCGCCCTCCTACGGGCACGGTGAACTCGGGGCCGCGGTCCTTCTCGGCGTCGCGGCGGCCGGGTCCGGCGGCATCCCACGTCTTCGCTGCACTGCTGTGACCGGCGCCGCCGTGCTCTTCCCTTGTTCAGGGCCGATCGGTCAACAGCGCCGGTACGGCGCTGCGGGCTCGGACCCAGTTCTCGACGACCGGGTCGATCCACCCGAGCACCTCGAGCATCTCGGCATGCAATCCGGCGACGTCCAGGCCGGTGCCGGCGATCCGGACCCCGTGGACGGGTTCGTGGTGGGCGATGCGGTTGCGCAGGGTGTTGAGGTGGTCGAGTCGGGTGTAGACGGTCTGCCGGCGTCTCGGCTGCAGATGCGGGAAAGCCAGCCGCAGGCACGGCGTCCACAGCGTCGCCTCGTAGCTCCTGGCGTGGAGGAACCGCCAGAACCCGAACATCAACTCCGCGACGACCCGGCCGGGTAGCTCCGTACGCCCGGCCCGAGTGGCCCGCTGGCGCGCCTTGCGGATGTCCTCCTGCGATGCCGCGGTGAAGACCGGGTCGAGGTACCACGGGTCGGAGCCGCCCCGGGCCTGGTGCCAGATGTGGAGCTGGTGGTGGCAGGCGTTGCGCAGTACCACCTCGAGGTAGCCGAGGTCTTCGAACACTGCGGCACTGATCCGGCCGTTCCACTCGTAGAGGTCCAGCGCACGGTCGGTGTCGCCGCTGGCCGCGGCCTTGTACGGGGCCAGGCGTTCGGGGGTGAGCAGCGTGGTCAGGCTCTGGACCAGTGCGGTGGAACGGTTGGGCATCTCACTCCGGAAACTCGGTGGAAGTCCTGTACGATACTCAGTGAAGACCCCGGATCGGCCTCTGCACCTCGAGTGCATGTCACCGGGGTTTTGATCATTTCAGGGGCGTGGACTTGATCGTCCGGGGGATGGTCCTATTCCACATCGAAGACTGGCGCGGCCTGCTCTCGAATCCTGTTCAGCCGCTTCGAGACCGCACTGGGGTTGCGGTACCCCATCTCGGCGGCGACCTCGGTCAGCGTGGTCCTGCCGCTGTAGAGCAGGACCACGATCTCGCGATCGCGTTCGTTGAGCAGGGTGAGGAAGTCCCCGTACACCGTTCGGTCCAGGATCTCGATTTCCGGACCCTGCACCGGGATGGTGTCGGGCAGCTCGACGAAGGTGACCTTGACCTTCGCTCGTTTGCTGTAGAGCTTCCGTTCGAAGTCCTCCCGGGCGCGGGTCCAGTACGGGGAGAAGTCCTCCTCGACTCGGTTCGAACGGACCGCGTCGAGGATGCCTCGCAGTCGCCCGTCGGCATCGGCCGCCTCGACAGCCAGTCGCGTGATCTCGGTGGCCTCTTCCTCGCCGCGCCACAGATCGCCACCCATGCGCGGGTTCCCCAGGATCGCCCCCTCGAGAAGGGAACCGTCCTCGAGCACCGCCGGACCCGTGGGCGCACCGTTGTCCACGACCGGGAAGTCGCGCAGCACCTCCTGGATCACCAGCGTCACCGGAGGAATCCAGTAGTCGAGATTGTGTGCCAACAGACGGATCGGATCGGTACCGGTGAACCCCCGGATCGGTGACATCGGCATCAGGTGCGCCACACCGTGCCGGCCCAGGCGCGTGACAGCCGGGCCTCGAAATCGCTCGGGAGGTAGCGGTCCGGGCTGATCCAGTCGGCCAGGAACGGCCACTGCCCACGAGCCCGCAGGGGCAGGCCGTGACGTTCGACCGTTCCCCGGGGAAGCAGGTGGAACAGTGGCGAGTACTCGTGGTAGCGGGTGCGGGTGCGGGGAACGAACACCACGTTGATGTCGCCGCGGTCGGCCACCCGTTCGAGTGCCGGAGGCAGGTCGTCGCCTGCCGCCGCGATACGCCTGCGGAACTGGGCTGCCTCCCACAGCATGTTCCACTCCGCGACCGCGGCCTCCAGGTGGTGAGGTTCGCCGCTGCGCCAGGTGAGGGGGACCGTGACGTATTCGGGCGGTGTCGGATCCTGAGCACGAAGGACGGCCTTGAACAGGAAGCCCGCGGAGGCGTTCCACATGCACGGGTACATGTCCGGGTCGGCCCGCTCGTCCTCCGGGTCGAGGGCCATGTCCCGCGTCTCGATGGTCGGTTCCGCCTCGTCCCCGTCGATGTCGGCTGCATCGGTCATAGTGGTGATGGTCATACAACTGACACGTCAGCAGCACGGATTTCCGTTCCACGAATCTGGTGTGATGCCGGACACCATGGACATAACCGCCGTTACCGGGGCCCGGATCCCCCGGCCGGCACCTTATTCAGGCAGGCCGGCGCAGCCACGCGGACTCGGAGCGGTCGTCGGCCTCGGCGGCGCGGCGGATCTGCTCGAGCAGCTCGGAAGGGAACCGCACGGGCACCGGCTCGGACGGTCGGGCCCGGTGCTGCCGGGCAGGGCCTTGCGGCTGGGGTCTCCTCCTTCATCGGTCCCTCCGATACTGGTCGGCGAGGTTCTTCGAGGCGTGATGGCAGCCGATCGGCCGGCATCGGCGCGGGTCGCGACCGCGCGGGCGCGACCGGGACGACGAGCGCGGCACCGGGCTCGACCTCGGGAGTGTCGGGTTCGCCCTCGTCGCGGTGTTCGTGGGGGTGTGGGCTGTCGCGCTTATGATCTGGCGTGTCGGCAGGCTGGACGACCGGCTTGGCCACCCCGCGCATCAGGGGAGCGAAAAGCGCGGCAACGGCGTCAGTGCCCGGTACGAGAGACACCGACAGCCCTTACCCGGTGCACCCTTTCACTGTGCCGCCGACGGACGCCCGAGGGACGGCGGCGCTGGGAGAGTCGAAGAGGAACCTCGGACCGGAGGAAGGCAGAATGGCGCCCGTGCAGACCAAGTCTCTGACCTTCCAGTCGTCCGTCCTCGTGCGCCCCACTGCGCAGGAGGTGTACGCGCTTGTGTCCGATGTGACCCGCACCGGCGAGTGGTCGCCGGTGTGCGCGGATTGCTGGTGGGACCCGGACCATGGTCCGGAGGTCGGTGCCTTTTTCACTGGCCGCAACGTGACCCCGGACCGTACCTGGGAGACACGCTCGGAGGTTGTCGTCGCTGCCCCGGGCCGGGAGTTTGCGTGGTCGGTCGGCCCTGGCCTGGTGCGCTGGGGTTATCTCATGAAGCCCGCGGACGCTGGCACGGAGTTGACGGAGACCTGGGAGTTCACCGCGGCAGGGCAGGAGTTCTTCCATCAGCGCTTCGGCTCCGAGGCCCCACGCGAGATCGCCGCGCGTGAACAGGCCGCCCGGGAGGGCATCCCCACGACGCTCGCCTCGATCAAACGCATCCTGGAGCGCTGAAGCCCATTCCGGCACACAGCAGTCGAGGGTCGGATCGGGCGATGAACTCGAGCATGTCGGTGAATCACCGGGTGCCGTAGCGGTGTGCCTGTACCGGAAGGACTTGGTGCCGCATGTCGCCTGCCATGAGCATGGGACCGTCCTGACCTGATTTCTGCCACCCTCATGGGACCACTCGGATTGCCAGTCATGGGACCACCGGGCGCGTCGCGCCGAGGTCCCGTCGAATGGCTCGTTTGATCGTCGTGTCGGTATCCCCGGTCACGAAGGCGGACGGGCATGGCTTTTCGGGAGGTCAACGTGAACGAAGTCAAGGAAGTGCTCCGGGTCTGGCTCGGGGTGCCCGGGTCCCGGCCGCCCGGATTGCGCACGATCGCGGCGCACTGCGGGGTGGACCGCAAAACCGCGCGCCGGTACGTCGAGGCCGCCCAGGCCGCGGGGCTGCAGCGCACCGACGGGGTCGAGGCCCTCGACGACGGGCTGATCGGCGCGGTGATCGAGGCGGTGCGCCCGGCCCGCCCGATCGGACACGGGCACGCCTGGGACCAGCTGCTGGGGTTCGAGGACCAGATCATCGCGTGGGTGGCCGGTGACGGGAACCATCCGCCGCTGACGATCACCAAGATCGAAACGCTGCTGGCCCGCCAGGGCTGCCTCGTCCCGTATCGGACGTTGCACCGATTCGCCACCGAGCGGTGCGGTTTCGGCCGCAAGGACACCATCGTCCGCGTCGTCGACGGCGATCCCGGCAGCGAATGCCAGATCGACTTCGGCTACCTCGGCTACCTGACCGACCCGGAGACCGGGCGGCGCCGCAAGGTGCACGCGCTGATCTTCAC
Source organism: Rhodococcus olei (assembly GCF_039540555.1). Classification (NCBI taxonomy): domain Bacteria; kingdom Bacillati; phylum Actinomycetota; class Actinomycetes; order Mycobacteriales; family Nocardiaceae; genus Rhodococcus; species Rhodococcus olei. The sequence continues at coordinate 35,125 of NZ_BAABFB010000012.1, forward strand.
CGCCGTGTACTCGCGGCACATGTTCGTGTGGCTGACGTACTCGCAGACCCTGGCGGCGGTGATCGCCGGCTGCGAGGCGGCGTGGGCGTTCTTCGGCGGTGTCTTCAAGGTCCTCATCCCGGACAACCTGAAGCCGGTGGTGACCGACGCGGACGCGGTCAACCCGCGGCTGTCCCGCGGCTGGACTACGCCCAGCACACCGGGTTCTACCGCCGATCCGGCGCGGATACGGTCGCCGAAGGACAAACCCAGGGTCGAAAGGGCCGTGCAATATGTGCGCGGAAACTACTGGTCCGGTGAGGAATTCACGGATCTGACGGAGCCCTCCGGCCAGACCAGCCGGGTCGGCCGACGACGGCGCGATCGAGCTCGACAACGAAACCCATTGCAATGCAGCGGTTGACAACACATATGACGCGCAGGGAAAGTTGGCCACCCGCACCCGCGAACGGCACACCGCAGTCCACGATCTCGTCGCCCGAGGGATGTCGATCACCGAAATCGGCCGACGTCTGCGACTCGACCGCCGAACGGTGCGCCGCTTCGCCCGCGCCACCGACGTCGACGAATTGATGACCACCGCCCGGACTGCAGGTCGCACCCTGATCACCGGGTTCGAGCCCTACCTGCGTGAACGGTTCGCCGCCGGTTGCACCGACGGTGCCCGCCTCACCCGCGAGATCACCGAACGCGGCTACCGCGGCAGCGACAAGACCGTCCGACGGTTCCTTCAGCCGCTACGAGATGCACTGCGGATGCACCCGACACAGCCAACCGCACCACGTGTCCGGCAGGTCACCGGGTGGCTGACCTGCCGACCCGACAACCTCACCGACAAGGACGAAATCCGGCTCGACGCGATCCTCGAACGCAGTCCCGCCCTGACCACCCTGCGCGGGCACGTTCGCGGATTCGCAGAGATCATGACCGAGCGCCGCGGCCACGACCTCACCGACTGGATGGCCGATGTCGACGCCACCGGCGCACCCGCCCTGCGGTCCTTCACCACCGGCCTGCGTCGAGACCTCGATGCGGTCACCGCCGGCCTGACTCTCGAACACAACTCCGGGCCAGTCGAAGGACACGTGAACCGGATCAAAATGCTCAAACGACAGATGTACGGACGAGCGAACCTCGACCTGCTCCGCAAACGCGTCATCCACCTCGAATCATGAACCACGACGGAGGCTTCGCTGAGTAGGCCCGGGGCGCGGTGATGGGATTGCTCCCGCCCCGTTTCCCCGGACCTCTCGCCGAACCCGCCGTGCGCCTCTCGACGCAACGGGCTCTCCACGGTCTCTGTCGTCAGGCTGTCCGTGGGGTCGTCCATCGGTTGGGGATCGTGTTGCCGCGCCATCGGTAACGGGTGACCGTCACACTGGCCATATCGAACAACGCGGTCCCGTCCGCCGCCGTGATAGGTAACCACCGCCCATTGCGGGTGGTGTATCGGCGGCGAATATCGTTCCACCCCCAGCGATGCCGTGTTTGCAGCATCCGGATCAGCCGCTGCCACACAAAGTGTTGCAGCGCGGTGAACCGGTCCTTGGCCACGGCATGCTTGAAGTAGTTGGACCAGCCGCGCAGAATCTGGTTGAGCCGCACGATCACGTACTCCAAACTCAGCTGCGACTGCCGATGGGTCAGGGCACGGACTTTCGTCTTCAGCGACCGGATGGGCCGGTCGCCGATGAAGGTGTAGACGAACCACTTGTCCGAGCCTCGCTTGCGACGCCACCGGATGTGGAATCCCAAGAAGTCGACCCCGTCGCTGAGGTGCCGCACCCGGGTTTTCTCCGGCGAAAGCCGCAGACCCATCGGTGCGAGGACCTCGCCGACCTGTTCGCGCATCGCCTCGGTGTCGCCTTCGGTTCCGTGAACGAGGACGACGAAGTCGTCGGCGTAGCGGACCAGCCGCCACGTCGGTGACCCCTTGCGGCGACGGTACGCCCGTTTGCCCTCGGTGGACATCGTCCCGCCCGGCTTCCACGACGCCATCACGTGCTCGTCGAGCACACTCAACGCGATGTTGGCCAACACCGGCGACAGGATGCCACCTTGGGGCGTGCCGGTCGTCGTGTCCCGTTGGTCGCCGAGTTCGGTGAGAACCCCCGCCTTCAGGAACGCCTTGACCAACGCCAGGACACGCTTGTCCTTGATCCGCAACCGGACACGATCCATCAATGCGACGTGCTCGATCCGATCGAAGCACGCCTCGATGTCCGCATCCAGCACCCAGCGGTAGCCGCGGGTGCCGTAGTAGTGGATCTCGGCTATCGCATCCTGCGCCCGCCGGTTGGGCCGGAACCCAAACGAGACCGGCTCGAAGTCGGCCTCGAAGATCGGTTCCAGCACCAACTTGAGCGCGGCCTGAACAACCCGGTCGGTCACCGTCGGTATCCCGAGGCGGCGTACCTTCCCCGACCCACCCGGCTTGGGAATCAATCTCTCCCGCACCGGTAACGGCCGAAACGAGCCGTCCTTCAGGCTGGCTCGTAGGTCATTCAAGAACCCTGGAGTCCCGACTTGATCCTCGACGTCGGCGACAGTCCTGCCGTCCACGCCGGGAGTCTGCGCTCCGCGGTTGCCCGCGACCCGGTCGAACGCCCCGATCAGCGTCGCCGGGTCGTGCACAAGGTTGAACAGGTCGTCGAACCGGCGGCCGGGGTCGGCCGCCGCCCAACGGTGAAGCTTGGCCTGCATCTCCGATACCCGCCGAGACGGTCCCGTCGGGACCAACTCGGACGTGGCGTCACCGTTCGGTGGCGCATCTTTCGGCATTACAGTCTCCGCCTTTCTCGAAACCGCTGCCGCCCTTCGCCATGTGACCGGCTTTCCCGGCCTCGGACTACTACGGCGACTCCGCCCCACCCGACGCGTTCGACGGTCGATGCGTCTATCCCGCCCCGGCGAGCCGGCTGCTCGCAAGGCCGGGAGCCATGACGGGCGGTTCCCGTGTTCACTGTGATTCGCTCGACGAAGGAGGAGCCCAACTGTGTCCCTGCGGCATCGCCACGAGTACGCCGTAGACCTTCCTCGTGGCCTCCCGATCGGCTTCCATAAACCGACCCAGGAGTTCCCCACCGACTTCGGTGGGTGCGCACCGCTTCCTGCCCCCATCCGCCAGGTTCGAGCAGGTGTCGCATTGAGGGACGTACCAACGCTGGTTCCTCGCGTACTCCTCTCCATCTCGCTTGCCGGACCCGCACCATCTGGCAGTACTGGCCACGCCCCGGCGTTGTCAGGGCTGCTCCCACCCTCCCCGGCATCACCCGGATCAGGCTGCCCTCAGCTTCACCGACCTGCTACGACAGGCCAGCGGCGAAGGTCTCTCACCTCCACTCGAATCACAGCGCCTCACGGCGCAAACGGAAAGTGCGCCAGATCCAATCTTCTCGAGCCTCGTCAGATGATCACCCGCGGCACGTATCGCAGCCCCTTGAGCAGCTTGCGGAAGAACTTCGTGGCCGCCTTCGCGTTTCGGCGGGACTGGACCAGCACGTCGAGCACGGTGCCGTCCGGTCGACCGCGCGCCACAGGTAGTGCTGGGTGCCGTTGATGCGGATGAAGACCTCGTCGAGGTGCCATTTGTCGCCGGGCCGCGCCCGCCGTTGGCGCAGCTGGGTCGCGTAGGCCTGCCCGAACTTGGCGCACCACCGCCGGATCGTCTCGTAGCTGACCTGGACACCGCGTTCGAGCATCATCTCCTCGACCTCGCGGAAGCTGAGCGGGAACCGGAAGTACAACCACACGCAGTGGTTGATGATCTCGACCGGGTAGCGGTGGCCTTTGTACGACGGCATGGGGTGGTCACGCCACATTCTCCCAGTTCGCAGCGTTCAACAACGTGACAGTGCCCGGTGTCGGAATCCTCCGTTCGGCGTTATGTGACAGCGCAATTCGCCGACCCGTGTCACCGAAGCGAGGGTGACCGTCCCGCGCTGTGTGGTCGCGCCGGGTGAGGAGGGGCAGGTTGTCGTCCACCCAGGACACGTAGAACCCGAGCTTGCCGACGTACTCCGGTTCGAACCGCCCGACCTTCAACTCGACCGCGCTGGGGTCCGTCAATCGTCAATGATGTTCAACGAGCACGCGACCGACGCGATCTGGTCGCCATCAGACGATCCCCTGCGCGACGCTGTCCCAGAAAAGCAGCTCGTAGGACTGCAGCAGGCGGGCGCAGCGCCGGGCGCGTATGGCCGTGTCGCCCGCGTCCAGCCCCGACTGGAGGACCGCGAGCATTCGATCCTCCAAGCCCGGTGGCGGCTCGGCGAAGAACGCAAAGAACGCGAGGTCGGCCTCGCCGGCGCCGTAGCGTTCGCGCAGCGCCCGTGCCACGCCGCCACAGTTCGCGCCCCAGGCGGCGAGGTTGGCCAGAAATGCCAACGCGACGTCGGCACGCGACCCATTGAGCGCCAGCCACGCGACGAACGCCGGGTAGACCTGCGCTTGGGGGTTTGGCTCGTGGCTGCGCAGCGCCGCCTCGTCAAGGGCCAGCCAGGCGGCGAAGTCCAGCAGCCTGGCGAGCGCCTGACCCTCGCCAGCGGCGAGGTTTAGGAACAGGTCGCCGGCGGGAGGCTCGGGAAAGCGCCCGGCGAGGAACGCGAAGCTGCGCCGGTCACTAGAGACGATCGCATACTGCTCGCCCGCGAACGCCCGCAGGCGATCATGGGGAACGCGGCCGGCGGCGAGCGCCTCCAGCAAGTGGTGCGAGCGGATCGACTGTTCCACCGCCGACAGCTCGCCGCGCAGCGCGTCGAGCAGCGCATTGGCCGTGACCCGGTCGTGCGACATCGGCCCTCCTCGATTGAGGTGATCGAACCCGGGCGCGCTAGCCAGCGCCAGCCCGGGCGAGACTAATCGAGCCTAGCGCCGTCCGAGACGGGGGTGCAGGAACCGGGATACTTGCGGACATGACGCATCCGCTGAGGAGTTCGGTCGTTCCCGAAGGGCCGAGGAGGGGGCGGACACCGGTTCAGGGCGCGCGTCGGATGGAGCTGATCCTCATTCTCTGCGCGACGGGCATCACGCTGGTGGCGTGGATGCCGATGAATGCGGGGCACGGCGTGCCGGTCGAGCCAGCGTTTCAGGTACGGTGCCGGTTTCCTCGTGTTGTTCCTGCTCGCCCACCTCGTCGTTCGGCGGTACGCGGCCAACGCGGATCCGCTCTTGCCGCCCTGCGTCCACCGTCTCGACCGCGTGTAAGCGGCCCGCGATTCAGAGATGCGGCAAGAACGGAGCAG
>NZ_BAABFB010000013.1:0-4994 GCF_039540555.1 Rhodococcus olei
GTACATATCATCCCCGGGAGGCCCGGGATCAGACTTTGTCTGGTCCCGGGCCTTCCGGCATTTCCGGGGCCTTTCGAAACCTGCCCCCTTTCGGGACCTGGGCCTTTCGTGCCGGCCACCGGCCGGCACCCGCATCCTGCGCGCAACGGCTTCCGGCGACCCGGGTGCCTGCGGCATCGTCACTCGTCGTAGAGGTTCCCGAACTCGTGTTCCTGGACGAGTCGCCTGGGCGCGGTCAGGCACCAGGCCTCGGTCACCAGCTCGAGCAGCTCGTCTGCCTCGATTCCCTCCAGGTGCACGACCACCCAGCCGAATTGGCCGGAGGTGAACTGGACCTCGAACACGTCGGGGCGCTCGGCGACCAGTGCGATCTGCTCGTCGAGAGTCGCTTTGAGACCGACCGTCTGTGTCTTCTCCCAGATGTAGGCGTAGCCCTTGCCGCCGACCTTGAGCGCGATCCAGTTCCCGGTGTCGATCTGCTCGGTCTCGGGCAATGTCTCCAGCATTGCGAGGAATTCCTCGACGGTCACACCCATGCCCACACGTCTACCAGAGGGTGCCGACACCCGAGGAGAGGTCCTCAGTTCGCCGCGGCGGGTGTGGCCAGTCTCGTCGGTACGGCCCGGCCGCGCAGGACCACGGAATCGCCCAGGGCCCACCGCTGCGAGACGTCCGGTGCGGCCGCGGCGACCGACCTCTCGGACGCCACCAGTGCCCCGGGGACGGATTTCGCGAGCTCGCACAGGCGGGCCGCCTCGTTGACCGGATCGCCGATGACCGTGTACTCGAAACGGTTCCGGGCCCCGATGTTGCCGGCGACGGCGACGCCGGCCGCGACGCCGATCGCGGCGCGGCAGTCCGGGACCTCGACCAGCAATCGGTCCCGGATTTGCAGTGCCGCCGCCAGCGCGCAGCCCTCGGGGTCGTCGAGTTCGGCGGGTGCACCGAAGATCGCGAGCGCGGCGTCGCCCTCGAACTTGTTGATCAGACCGCCGTGCGACTCCACCTCGTCGACGACGACCGCGAAGAACCTGTTGAGGAGTTCGACGACCTCGCTCGGCGGGCGAGTGGCCGCGATCGTCGTCGAGCCGACGAGATCGATGAAGAACACCGCGATCTGACGCTCCTCGCCGCCCAGCTCCGGATTGCGAGCGATGGCCGCGTCGGCGACCTCCCGTCCGACGTGTCTGCCGAACAACTCCTGGATGCGTTCACGCTCCCGCAGCCCCTCGGCCATCCGATTGAACCCGCTCTGCAGCTCGCCGAGCTCGGTGCCGTCGTAGACGACGACCGAGGCGTCGAGATCGCCCCTCTCGATGCGGGACATCGCGCCGCGCACCGCCCGGATCGGAGCGACGGTCGCGGAGAGCCCGAGAAGGGTCAGGGCGAACCCGGAGACCAGGGTCACCCCGCCGATCGCGAGGATCGAGACGTTCACCTGCGTCGCGTTGTCGTCGCCCCGAACGAGGCTGAAGACGGCGACGAGCATCAGGCCGACCACCGGGACACCGGTGCCCAGCGCCCAGGCGAGCAGACCGCGCCCGGTGACGCCGGCGATCCGGAACCGGCGCGGGTCCCCCGCCTCCAGCGCTCGGGCGGCGGCCGGACGCAGCGAGAACTCGCTGAGCAGGTAGCAGAACGCGCACACCGTCACCGCGCCCATCGCGATCGTGAGCGAGACCTTGGGGATCGTCGCCGGATCGATCAGCCCGTACGCGGTGGTGAACAGGGCCAGTCCGCCCGACCACAGCACGATCTGGATCCAGGTCAGCCGCCAGGGCATCGACAGCGCGGCCGTCGCCTCGCGGCGGGTCGGGGTGCGTCCCTCGACGGCCCAGCGCAGGTCACGGATGCCCATCAGGGTGCCCCACAGGGATCCGATCAGCAGCGACACGCCGACGTAGATCGGCCCGATGACGGCCGTGACGACCAGGAACTGCCGGGTGAACAGCTCCGGACCCGGAATGACGACGAGGAACAGCGCGCCCACCAGCAGTGCGCCGATGAGGTTGGCCAGCGTCAGCGACGCGGTGATCAGGATCTGGACGCGCACTCGGCGGACGCGCGGACTCTCGTCCACGGTGCCGAGGATCGGCGACCCCAGCGGTGCGGCGGAACGGCGGAATGGTCGCATGGTGTGCCTCACACTAGCGGCGCGTTCCTGGGGGAGCGCGGAGTCTGGTACGGCGAGCATGCGGGAGTCGGCGCCGGCGTGTTCTAGGGTGGTGGCCGTGCGTCTCGTGATTGCCAACTGCCAGGTCGACTACGTCGGACGACTCACCTCCCATCTGCCGAAGGCCCGCAGGCTGCTGCTGGTCAAGTCGGACGGGTCGGTCAGCATCCACGCCGACGACCGGGCGTACAAGCCGCTGAACTGGATGAGCCCTCCGTGCTGGCTCGTGGAGAACGGCGGCGACGACGGTAAGCGGCTCTGGGTGGTGACGAACAAGGCCGGCGAGGAGCTGCGCATCACGATCGACGAGATCGAGCACGACTCGTCGCACGAACTGGGCATCGACCCGGGGCTCGTCAAGGACGGCGTGGAGGCGCACCTGCAGGAGCTGCTCGCCGAGCACGTCGAAACCCTCGGCCCCGGATACAGCCTGGTGCGGCGTGAGTACATGACGGCGATCGGCCCGGTGGACCTGCTGTGCCGGGACGCCGACGGCGCCTCGGTGGCGGTGGAGATCAAGCGGCGCGGTGAGATCGACGGCGTCGAACAGCTGACCCGGTATCTCGAGCTGCTGAACCGGGATCCGTTGCTGGCGCCGGTGTCCGGGGTGTTCGCGGCCCAGCAGATCAAGCCGCAGGCGCGGACGCTCGCTGAGGACCGCGGAATCCGGTGCCTGACATTGGATTACGAGGCCATGCGGGGGATCGAGAGCACCGAGTTCCGGTTGTTCTGACCGGCCACGGCCGGTGGCGACATCTTGGTTACGCTGGACGGCATGTCTCGTCGCAACAACCGCCGCCGGTCCGCGGGTCCCGCGTCGCTGGGACTGAACGGACCCCGGGTCGAGGCCGGCCCCTCGGGGTACGGCGACGAGCAGTACCTGGTTCGTCAGATCCCCGGGGCGCGAGCGGTGAAGACCTACCGGTGCCCCGGCTGTGACCACGAGATCCGGCCCGGCGTCGCGCATCTGGTGGCGTGGCCGGCGGACGGGCTCGGTGGGGCCGAGGACCGCCGGCACTGGCACACCGGTTGCTGGAACGGACGCGGGTCGCGGGGGATCACCCGACGCTGGTCGTGACCGGCTTGTCCCCGGGCTTCTGCTCGGCGGACGTGTCGCCCTCCGGCTTGCCCTGCTTTTCCGTCGTCTGCGAGGGCGTCGACGGCGCGGCACCCTCCTCGGTGCCGGCGACCTTCGTCTCGCTCGTGCCGTCGAGCAGTTCGCCTTCGCGGTTGACCGACGCGAGCATCGCAGGCACCGAGTCCAGCTGGCCGCGAATACCCAAGAGCTGAGCCAGGATCCTGCCACGCAGAACCCGCAGTTCCTCGGCGAGTTCCTTCGCGTGCGCAATGCGCTTGTCGGCCTGCTCGGTCGCGGTCTGCAGGCGGCGGCGGGCCTCGTTCGTCGCGTCGGTCACCCGGCGTTCGGCCTCGGCCTTGCTCGACGCCTCGAGCTCCTCGACCGCGGCGACGACCGTGGTGCGGCGCTCGCTCATCGTGATCTCGAAGTCCTGCTGGATCCGGGATCGCTTCGCGTCGGACTCCGCTTCGAGCCGCGCGGCCTCGGACTGGGCGGCCTCGACGGTGCGGGCGGCCTCGGTGCGGGCACGGGCCATCGTCTGGTCGTGCTCGGTCTCCATCGCGGATCGGCGGTCGGCGAGCTCGGCAAGCTTGGCCTCGTACTTGCCGCGCAGTGCGGTCGCGTCCTGCTCGGCGATCGACACCATCTCGGCGGCGTCGGCCTGTGCCTTCGCCCGAACCTCGGAGGCCTCGTCGGACGCGAGCCGCAGCATCCGGGAAATGCGCTCGCTCATGCCCTCCGCAGTGGTCGGTGGCACGGACAGCCGGTCCACGTCCTTGCGCAGCGCGTCGATCTCGTCCCGCGCGTCCTCGAGCTGGTGAGCCAGGTCGCGGGCCTGCGCCGCCGCGGCGTCACGATCGGTCGCCGTGACACGGAGTTCCGTGTCGAACCGGTCGAAGTAGCGCCGCACCTCGTCCTTGTCGTATCCCTTGCGGACGATCGTGAACGGCATGCCGCGGTCTTGGTCGTAGGCCATGCTCATCAATTTACCGCCGGTCAGCGATACCGGGGGAGGGGCAGGTGAGTTGTGATCCGGGACACCGTGCCGCCCGCGAAAGCGGTCGGCACGGCGGCGGGTTCAGGTGCCTCGGTGCGATCTCAGTGCGCGGGATCGGCGGCCGGCTCGACGAGCTCGACCAGCACGCCGCCGGCGTCCTTCGGGTGCATGAAGTTGATCCGCGAGTCGGCGGTGCCGCGCTTCGGTGCGTCGTAAAGCAGCCGGACGCCGCCGGCGCGCAGGCGCTCGGAGATCGCGTCGAGGTCGGTGACCCGGTACGCCATCTGCTGGATGCCGGGGCCGCTGCGGTCGATGAACTTCGCGATCGTCGAGTTCTCGTTCAGCGGGGCCAGCAACTGGATCGCCGGGGCACCCGCCGGGCTGCCGGGAACCGAGAGCATCGCCTCGCGGACGCCCTGCTCCTCGTTCACCTCCTCGTGTGTGGAGACGAGGCCGAGGTGCTCGCCGTACCACGCGATGGCGGCGTCGAGATCGGGAACGGCGATGCCGACATGGTCGATGGCGGTCACCAGTTCGGAGGCCAGCGGTGAGCCGGCGGGGGCGGAGTGTGTCATACCTCCGACGTTAGCGTTACCGTCTTTGGTGTTCTCTGTCGGATGTGACTTCGGTCGCTGCCGATGCTTGCGTGATCGTTGGAGGAAGTCGTGACCAGTTCAGTCATCGTTGCCGGAGCGCGTACGCCGATGGGGCGTCTGCAGGGCTCGCTGAAGGACTTCTCGGGATCC
>NZ_BAABFB010000014.1:0-52787 GCF_039540555.1 Rhodococcus olei
GTACATATCATCCCCGGGAGGCCCGGGATCAGACTTTGTCTGGTCCCGGGCCTTCCGGCATTTCCGGGGTCTGTCTGTCGCCGGCACCCGACCTCCGCCACCCGTGTATCGGTGGCGGAGGTCGGGCACTGCGCGGATACTGACGAAACGGGCATGCGGAGGGGGCAGGCAGATGACATTGACGTCGGCATCCGGGATCGCGTCGCGGACTCCTGGTCCCCCGAGCGAGTTCTTGATGTGCCCACCCACGTACTTCGACGTCGCCTACCGGATCAACGACTGGATGGACCCCGGTACGCCGGTCGATCACGAGCTCGCCGGCCGCCAGTGGCAGTCGCTGGTCGACGCGTTCCGCGGGCTGGGTCACCGGGTGCACCTGATCGACCCGGTCGCCGGGCTGCCCGACATGGTGTTCGTGACCGACAGCGGGACCGTCGTCGACGGCGTCGCGCTCGGGGCCCGTTACCGCAGCGAGCACCGGGCTCCGGAAGCCGATCACGTGCTGCGGTGGTTCGAGGCGAACGGTCTGCGCCGTGCCGTCAGGCCCCGCTACATCAACGAGGGCGGTGGCGACTTCCTCGTCGTCGGAGAGATGATCTTCGCGGGCACCGGATTCCGGACCGACGAGCGGGCGCACGCCGAGGCGGAGTGGGCCTTCGGCAAGCGGGTCGTGACGCTGCGGCTCGTCGATCCGCACTACTACCACCTCAACACCGCGATGGGCGTGCTCGACGACCGCACCGTCGCGTACCTGCCGTCGGCGTTCGACGAGCGCAGCGTCACCGTGCTGCGCTCGCTGTTCCCGGATGCCGTGATCGCCACCGAAGCTGACACTCGATGGCTTGCCCTGAACCTGGTCAGCGACGGCCACAATGTGGTCATGGCGGCCCAGGCCACCGCACTCGCGGCGCAGCTGCGGGCACGCGGATACAACCCGGTCCCGGTCGACATGTCGGAGTTCCTCAAGTCGGGCGGCGGGATCAGGTGCTGCACACTCGAACTGCGCGGCTGGCGCCCCCCGGGATCGCAGCCGTGAGCAGCGACCCGGCGCCGACACCGACCGATGCCGAACTGGCGCGGGCGGACGCGCACAGTGCGCGCAACTACCATCCACTTCCGGTGGTGCTGGAGACCGCGAGCGGTGCCTGGGCGCGTGGGGTCGACGGAATCGACTATCTGGACATGCTCGCCGGCTACTCGGCACTGAACTTCGGGCATCGCCATCCGCGCCTGGTCGGCGCGGTCGAGCGGCAGCTCGGCCGGCTGACCTTGACGAGTCGTGCCTTTCAGCACTCGGTGTTCGCGGACTTCTGTGAGGCGGTCAGCGGCCTGTGCGGCAAAGATGCGGTGCTGCCGATGAACACGGGCGCCGAGGCGGTCGAGACGGCCCTCAAACTCGCGCGCCGCTGGGGGTACGACGTGAAGGGCGTCGAGCCGGATCGCGCCGAGATCATCACCTTCGACGGCAACTTCCACGGCCGGACCATCGCGATCGTCGGGTTCTCGACGGACCCGGACGCGCACGACGGCTTCGGTCCGTACCCGCCGGGATTCCGCACGGTCCCGTACGGTGACATCGCGGCGGTGGCGGCGGCGGTCACCGCGAACACCGTTGCGATTCTGCTCGAACCGATCCAGGGCGAGGCCGGTGTTCTGGTACCGCCCGACGGATTCCTGGCGGCGGTGCGAGCGCTGTGCGACGAGCACGGGATCCTGATGCTGGCCGACGAGATCCAGAGCGGTCTGGGTCGGACCGGAGAGACGTTCGCCTGCGATCACGAGCAGGTCGTGCCCGACGTCTACATTCTCGGAAAGGCGTTGGGGGGCGGGATTCTTCCGGTATCGGTCGTCGCCGCCGACTGGTCGGTGATGGGTGTCATCGGACCCGGCCAACACGGCAGCACCTTCGGTGGAAACCCGCTCGCCTGCGTGGTCGGCACCGAGGTGGTGCGCATGCTCGAGAGCGGGGAGTTCCAGAGGCGCAGTAGGGAACTGGGGGAGTACATGCACTCGTTGCTCGCCGCACTCCCCGTGGCAGCCGTGGCGCAGGTCCGCGGCCGCGGTCTGTGGGCCGGAGTGGAACTGGCGGCCGGTCAACCGTCGGCCCGGATCATCTGTGAACGTTTGCTGGCCCGCCGGGTGCTGGCCAAGGATGCGCACGAGGGAACCATTCGGCTGGCGCCGCCGCTGGTGATCGAACGGGGCGAGATCGCCTGGGCCGTAGAGCAGTTGGCGGACTCCCTGCGAGAGGAGCGGTAGCAAGGAGGCCCGCACCCTGAGAGTAGGGTGCGGGCCTCGTGTGCCGGTGTCCGGCTACTTGCCGCGCGGGTGGTGCCCGTCACTTGCCACGCGGGCGGCGCCCGTCACTTGCCACGCGGGCGGCGCCCGTCACTTGCCACGCGGGCGGCGCCCGTCACTTGCCACGCGGGCGGCGCCCGTCACTTGCCACGCGGGCGGCGCCCGTCACTTGCCACGGATGGCGTCGAACACCTTCGGGTCGACCAAAGTCGAGGTGTCACCCAGATCCCGCCCCTCCGCGATGTCCCGCAACAACCGCCGCATGATCTTCCCGGACCGAGTCTTCGGCAACTCCGGAACGACGGTGATCTGCCGGGGCTTGGCGATCGGGGAGATCTCCGTCGACACCTGCGCCCGCAACTCCGCGATCAAGGTGTCACCGGTGTTCTCCGCGCCCTCCCGCAGGATCACGAACGCCACGATCCCCTGACCGGTGGTCTCGTCCGCGGCACCCACGACCGCCGCCTCCGCAACCGCCTGATGCCCGACCAACGCCGACTCCACCTCCGAGGTGGAGATCCGGTGCCCGGACACGTTCATCACGTCGTCGACCCGACCGAGGACCCACAGCGCCCCGTCCTCGTCGTACTTCGCGCCGTCCCCGGCGAAATACCAACCCTCCTCCGCATACCGGGACCAGTAGGTGTCGCGGTAGCGGTCCATGTCACCCCAGATGCCGCGCAGCATCGACGGCCACGGCTCGTCGAGCACCAGGTAACCGCTGCCCCCCGCACCGAGCGGGCGGGCCTCGTCGTCGACGATCCTCGCCGAGATCCCCGGCAACGGCGCCATCGCCGAGCCGGGCTTCGTCGCCGTGATCCCCGGCAGCGGCGAGATCATGATCGCCCCGGTCTCGGTCTGCCACCAGGTGTCGACGATCGGTGCGGTGCCGGCGCCGATGACGTCGCGGAACCACCGCCACGCCTCCGGGTTGATCGGCTCACCCACACTGCCGAGGAGCCGGATCGAGGACAGGTCGTGCGCGTCGGGGATCTCCCGACCCCACTTCATGAACGTCCGCACCAACGTCGGCGCCGTGTAATAGATGGACACACCGTACTTTTCGATGATCTCGAAGTGCCGGTGCTCGGTCGGCGAGTTCGGTGTGCCCTCGTACACGACCTGCGTCACACCGTTGCTCAGCGGCCCGTACACGATGTACGAGTGCCCGGTCACCCACCCGATGTCGGCGGTGCACCAGTACACGTCCTCACCCGGCTTGTGGTCGAAGACGTTGTGGTGCGTGTACGACGCCTGCGTCAAATACCCGCCGGAGGTGTGGATGATGCCCTTCGGCTTCCCGGTGGTGCCGGAGGTGTACAGGATGAACAGCGGATGCTCGGCGTCGAACGCCTGCGCGGTGTGCTCGGGCGAGGCCTTGTCCACCGTCTCGTGCCACCACAGGTCCCGGCCGCCGGTCCAGTCGACGTCGATGCCGGTCCGCTTGACCACCAGCACGTGCTCGACCGATTCCGCTCCGTCGACGGCCTCGTCGACGGCCGCCTTGAGCGGGGCCGCCTGCCCGCGCCGCCACTGACCGTCCGTCGTGACCACCAGCTTCGCGGCGGCGTCGTCGATCCGCGAACGCAACGCGGACGCGGAGAACCCACCGAACACCACCGAATGCGTCAACCCCAACCGCGCGCACGCGAGCATCGCGACGATCGCCTCCGGGATCATCGGCATGTAGATCGCGACCCGGTCCCCGGCCACCAGACCGAGGTCGGTGAAGGTGTTCGCCGCCCTGGACACTTCGGCGAGCAGGTCGTTGTAGGTGATCGCCCGCGAGTCACCCGGTTCGCCCTCGAACGCGATCGCGACGCGGTCGCCGTTGCCGGCGAGCACGTGCCGGTCGACACAGTTGTAGGCGACGTTCAGGGTGCCGCCGACGAACCACTTCGCGACCGGGGCGTCGGACCAGTCCAGCACCTGCGTCCACTCGGTGGCCCAGTCCAGACGGCGGGCCTGGGTGTCCCAGAACGCGAGCCGATCCGTGTCCGCGGCCGCCTGCAGTTCCGGACCCGCGTTCGCGGCCGCCGCGAACGCGGGGCTCGGCGGATAGATCTCGGACCCGGTGGCGTTGGTGTCGGCCGTGCTCGTCATATCGCCCTTACCCTCTTCTCGGTGTGGTGAAGCATTCTTCGGCGCAGTTGTGAGGGTAGTCACATGACGTTTCGGGCGCATCGTTGCACCCCCTTGCAACGCTTCGTACTGCGACGATCGGTCGTTCTCGAGCGACGGACGGTCACTCGATGGGACGAGTGGCCGAAACCGACAAGACGTACGCGGAATCGGGATGGTTTCGTGAGCCCATGCATCAGCATCTGAACGTGGTCACCCTTGGTGTCGCCGACGTCACGCGGGCGCACGGCTTCTACGTTGACGGCCTGGGCTGGCGGCCGACGCTCCACGTCCCCGGCGAGGTCCTGTTCCTCCAGGTCGGCGGTGGCGTGGTGCTCGCGCTGTGGTCGCTCGACGAGATGGTCCGCGAGGCCGGGCCGACCGCACCGCCGGCCGGCGAGTTGGGCCGGGCACCGATCACCCTCGGGCACAACGTGGCCAGCGAGTCGGAGGTGGACGCGGTGCTGGCGGCCGCCGAGCGTGCGGGTGGGCAGGTGCTGGTCGCCGGCGCGCGCCGGGCCTGGGGCGGGTACAGCGGCTACTTCGTCGACCCCGACGGCTACCGGTGGGAGATCGCGCACAATCCCGGTCTCGTCGTGCATGCCGACGGCACGGTCACGTTCGGGGACGCGGACACCACCGGCCCGGGGGCCGGTTAGTACCGGCTCCTCCGTGCCTGCCCGGGAACCGTCACCGGGTAGCGTTGACCGACGTGACCGACCCCCTTCAGCCACTGGTGGACCTGCCCGGCGTGCGGGATGCCGCGGATCGGGCCCGTGACGCGCTCGGAGAGGTGCATCGGCACAAGACCAACCGCCGCGGGTGGCCGACCACCGCGGCCGAGGCCGCCGTGCGGGCGGCGCGGGCATCGGCGTCGATCGACGGCGGTAGCACCGAACTGCCCGGCGTCGGCGAGGTCGGCGACCCGGTGCTGACCGGCGCCCTCCGGGTCGCCCAGGCCCTCGACGGTGACGCGCTCCAGATCACGGTCTCGACTTGGCAACGAGCCCCGCTGCAGGCGTTGGCGCGCCTGCATCTGCTGGCCGCCGCCGGTCTGGTCGAGGACGAGACCGGTCTGGGTCGGCCGCGAACCGCGCCCGGTGTCGCCGAGCGCCTGGACCTGCTCGCTCAGCTGGTCACCGGGGGAACCGCGGTGCCGGCGCCGGTGCTGGCCGCGGTGGTGCACGGGGAGCTGCTCGCTCTCGAACCGTTCGGTACGGCCGACGGTGTCGTCGCGCGCGCGGCGTCCCGTCTCGTCGCCGTCTCTACGGGACTCGACCCGCACAATCTCGGGGTGCCGGAGGTGAGTTGGCTGCGTCGGCAGCAGGCTTACCGATCCGCGGCGGCCGGCTTCGCGTCCGGCACGGTCGAGGGCGTCGGTGGCTGGGTGATCCTGTGCTGCGGTGCCCTCGAGGCGGGTGCCCGCGAGGCCCTGTCCATCGCGGAGGCCGCCGCGAGCTGACCGCGAGTCCGTGGCTCGAGTGGAATCTCCTGCGGTGCAACGACTCAACGCTACGCAGGAACCAGGCCCGAACACGTGAAACGGGCGGTGCCGCCGACTGCTGTCGACTTCACCGCCCGCTAGCACGGACTACCCGGTTACCAAGCGTGCAAAATGGTCTGTGATCCGGCCTCGGCGTGGGCTCGTGTACCGCCGGTTCGCCTCTGCAACTCGTGCAAGGTTCTCGCCGACGTGTGCTCGAGTCACGCAGGCCCACAACGACTCTGCCCTTATAGTGGCTTGCGCTCCGCGTGGGTGCCTGGTGTCCGTGCTGGGACTTGCGGGTGGGGAGACCGCCTCTTCTCTTCCGATTCGATCCTGGCCTGCCGTTCGTCCGTAACTCCTTTGTACCCTGTGACCGGGCGCACATCAAGGGATATCGGTGCTGGATCGATCCCAGTCTTTCGGGGCGCGTCAGCGCTTCCGTCGTAATACGGCGTAGGTCAGCGCGCCCGCCAGAACGGCCGCGAGACCGACCGCGGCCGACGTCGCGCCCGCGGTCCTCGAGGTCGAGGGAAGCCGCGCGCGCAGCGGGACGGGGTTCGAGAAAGTCAATATGGCCCAACCTTTTTCGGCCGCCTCCTTGCGGAGCGTCCGGTCCGGGTTGACGGCGGTCGGGTGTCCGACCTCCGCGAGCATCGGCAGATCGGTGGACGAGTCGGAGTAGGCGAAGCACCGGTCGAGGTCGTAGTCGTACGTCGCGGCGAGTTCACGGACGACGCCGGCTTTCTGTTCGCCGTAACAGTAGAAGTCGAGTCCGCCGGTGAACTTCCCGTCCACCACCGTCATCCGGGTGGCGGCCGAGTGGTCGGCTCCGAGCAGGCGGGCGATCGGTGTCACGACCTCCTCGCCGGAGGCCGACACGACGACGACGTCGTGTCCGCGCGCCTTGTGGTCGGCGATCAGATCGGCGGCCTCCGCGAACACCAGTGGGTCGACGATGTCGTGGAGTGTTTCGGCAACGATGGCCCGGACCTGGTCGACGTCCCAGCCGGCGCACATGTTCGTCAGGTGCGTGCGCATCCGCTCCATCTGGTCGTGGTCGGCGCCGGAGAAGAGGAAGAGGAACTGTGCGTAGCTGCTCTTGAGCACCGACCGCCGGTTGATCAGGCCCTGGTCGAAGAAGGGCTTGCTGAACGCCAGGGTGCTGGACTTTGCGATGATGGTCTTGTCGAGGTCGAAGAAGGCGGCCACCCGCCGATCCTCCGAAGCGCCGTGCGCGTTCGCCGTCACGGATACAGACTAGTGGGCCCGGATGTGAGGCGGGCATTTGCGGACCGCGCATCCCGAGCGGGGCGAGCCACGAGGCGGACATGCGGCCCCTGAACTTGCGGTTTTGCCGGACTCGGGGTGTAGTATCAAAGTCACCTGGACGTGATCTAGGTGTGTTCAGTCCGACCCCCCGGGACTGAACTCCGAAGACCCCCGCCTCCTCCCCCCCTGGCGGGGGTCTTCTTCTGTGCCGGACACGGAACTGGCTGTCCGTCCGAGACTTTCGGTGTCCGGTTCCTCCGCGTTCGGGTGATGTGTACCGATATCTGTCCACAGGGTTCGGAGTTGTCCACAGAACGTGGAGCACCCCTTTCGTCCGGCCCGACCTCCCCGCACGCTCGGTGGATGGACACGATCACGAACGGCTCACCGTCATCTGTGCTCGTTCTGACGAGCAGTACGGACCTGGCGGTCGGGATCCGGCGGGCGGCCGCCGCCGCCGACCGTCCCGTTCTCGAACTCGCGACCCCGGGGCCCCGGAGACAGTGGACCGGCGCGGCCCACATCGTCCTCGACGCGGACTTCGCCCGCGACTGCGTGGCCGCGAACCTGCCGCGCCGCGACCGGGTCCACCTGGTGTGTGCGGCCGCGCCGGGCCTGCCGGAGTGGCGCGCGGCGGCCGCGGTCGGAGCCGAGTCGGTGCTCACCCTCCCGGCCGGCGAGGCGGACCTGGTCGCCGCGCTGGCCCGCCGCGCGGGCGAGGCGTCCGGGGGCGGGCCCGTGATCGCCGTCGTGGGAGGTCACGGCGGCGCCGGGGCGTCGACACTGGCCGCCGCACTTGCGCTGACCGGGCCGGCCCGTCACCCCGGCCGACGCTCACTGCTCGTCGACTGTGACCGCCGCGGCGGCGGACTGGACCTCCTGGTCGGTGCCGAGCGTCGACCCGGCCTGCGCTGGAGCTCGCTCGTCATCGAGGGCGGGACGGTCTCGGCCGACGCCCTGCACGACGCACTGCCGCCGATCGGCGACGCGGGTGCCGTCCTCTCGTGTGGTCGCGGCACCGACGCGGCCGCGCCGTCGCCGGCGGCGCTGACGGCGGTCGTCGAGTCCGGCCGCGCGGCGGGGGATGCCGTTATCTGCGACCTGCCGCGGCGGTCCGGGGACCTCACCGCGGCCGCCCTCGGGCTCGCCGAGCTGGTGGTTGTGGTGGTTCGCGCCCAGGTTCGTGCCGTCGCCGCCGCCGAGACCCTGATCGCCGCCGTGCGGGACGATCACCCCAATGTCGTTGCGGTGGTGCGTGGCCCGGCGCCGGGAGGTCTGCGCGGATCGGACGTCACCGACCTGACCGGGCTGCCGGTGCTGGCGACCCTGCGCCCGGAACCGGGGCTGGACGTCGCGCTCGAGCGGGGCGGATTGCGGCTCGGCCGGCGGTCGCCCCTGCGCCGCGCCGCGACCGCGGTCCTCGACGTCGTCCAGTCCGGTGGGGTGGCGTCGTGAGTGCCCTGGTCTCCGACGAGCTGCTGGACCGGGTGCGGGGACGGCTCGCGCAGACGTCCGAGACACCGACGCCCGCGGCGGTGGCGGCGGCGATCCGGGCGGAGTCGTCCGGTGTGCTCGGCGACACGGACCTGCTCGCCGCGCTGCGCACCCTCCAGACCGAGCTGACGGGCGCCGGAGTCCTCGAACCGCTTCTCGGACAACCGGATGTCTCGGACGTCCTCGTCACCGCGCCCGATGCGGTGTGGGTGGATCGCGGTCACGGACTCGAACGCGCCGACGTCGAGTTCCCGGACGAGGCTGCCGTGCGGCGTCTCGCCCAGCGGCTCGCGCTGGCCGCCGGACGGCGCCTCGACGATGCCCAGCCGTGGGTGGACGGGAAGCTTCCCGGCACTCCCGGCACGGACTTCGGGGTGCGCCTGCACGCGGTCCTCGCCCCGGTCGCGCAGGCCGGAACGTGCCTGTCGTTGCGGGTGCTGCGCCCCGCCACGCAGGGGCTGGACGCGTTGCTGGCCTCGGGCACGCTCACCGAGGAGTCGCACGGGCTGCTCCGGCGAATCGTCGACCGCAGGCTGGCGTTCCTGGTGGTCGGCGGCACCGGCGCCGGGAAGACCACCTTGCTCGCCGCCCTGCTCGCGACGGTGCCGGCGCGGGAACGGATCGTGTGCGTCGAGGATGCCGCCGAACTCGCCCCGCCCCATCCCCACGTGGTCCGGCTCGTGTCGAGGTCCGCGAATGTCGAAGGCGTGGGGGAGATCTCGGTTCGGCACCTGGTCCGGCAGGCGCTCCGGATGCGACCGGACCGGATCGTCGTCGGCGAGGTCCGGGGCGCGGAGGTCGTCGACCTGCTCACCGCGCTGAACACGGGGCACGACGGCGGCGCCGGAACGGTGCACGCCAATTCACCCGAGGAGGTCCCCGCGCGATTGGAGGCGCTCGCCGCGCTCGGCGGAATGGATCGCGCCGCCCTGCACAGTCAGCTCGCCGCCGCGGTCCAGGTGGTGCTGCACTGCCACCGCGCGTCCGACGGCAGCCGCGCGCTCGCCGAGATCGCCGTGCTCGAACGGAATCCGGCCGGCGAGGTCGTGGTGGTGCCCGCGTGGACGCCGCACGAAGGGTGGGGACCGGGCGCGGACCGGCTCCGCTTCTGGCTGAAAGGCTCGCGGCGGTGAGCGCCGCGGTGCTCGCCGCGGCGCTGGCACTGCTGGTCGCGCCCACGACGTCTGCGCGCGGGCGTTTGCGCCGCCGGCCCGCCCCCGGCCGGTCTCGGCCCGGGGCCGCGGTGGTGCGCCGCGGATCCCTGCCCGCCGCGGTCGCCGGGGCGATCGTGGTCGCCGCGGTGGCCGGGCCCGCGGCGGGGATCGCGACGGCGCTGGTCGCACTCACCACCCGGCTCCGGCTGCGACACGCACGCCGGTCGCGCCGTCGTGACCGCGAGCAGCGTGCCCTGCTGGCCGGACTCGAGATCGCGGTGGCCGAACTGCGTGTCGGAACCCACCCCGCCGCGGCCTGCGCCGCCGCCGCTGAGGAGTCGAAAGGCGCTGCTGCTGAGGCATTCCGGGGGGCCGCGGCGACGGCTCGACTCGGCGGCAGTGCGGCGCGGGGACTGGTCGCGGGCCGGGGCGGCGGTGGTGCGGACACTGCGGCCGTCCTGCCGGACCTCGAGCGGGTGGCCGGGCCCTGGCGGATCGCGGAGGAACACGGAATCGCGCTCGCCGAGTTGCTCGACGCCGCGCGATCGGATCTGCTGGGCCGCATCCGTTTCCGCGGCCGGGTCGAGGCCGGGATGGCGGGTGCGCGGGCCACCGCTGCGGTGCTCGCCGGACTGCCGCTGCTCGGTGTCGCGCTCGGTCAGATGATGGGCGCGGCGCCGGTGGCCGTCCTGCTGTCCGGAGGGCTCGGCGGGGTGCTCCTCGTGATCGGAACCGCGTTCGGGTGCGCCGGGCTGCTGTGGACGGACCGGATCACCGGGAAGGTGACCGCGTGAGCGCGGCGGCCGCGGCCGCGCTCGCCGTCGCGCTGCTCGTCGCACCCGGTGCCTCGTCGGCGGGGGCGCGGTTGACGACCTCGTCCGCGCCGGCCGCGCCCGAGCACCGGCGGCCGGTGGCAGCGCCGGACCCGTTGGCGGGAGCGGGAAGCTACGACCTGTTCGCCGCGTGCCTGCGGGCGGGCCTGTCGGTGCCTGCGACGGCAGGCGCGGTCGCGGAACGGGCGCCGCAACCGCTCGCCGGTGCGTTGAGGCGGGCGGCGAATCTCCTCGCGCTCGGGGCGGAACCCGATGCGGCCTGGCGGGAGGCGGATGTGCACCCGGACACGGAGATCCTGGGGCGGGCGGCGCGACGATCCGCGCGGTCGGGCACCGCGATGGCAGACGCGATGGCCGCACTCGCGGCCGGGCAGCGCGCCGAGGTCGAGGACCGCGGAGCCGCGGCGGCCGAGCGTGCCGGTGTGCTGATCAGCGGCCCCCTCGGGTTGTGCTTCCTGCCCGCGTTCCTGTGCCTGGGCATCGCGCCGGTCGTGATCGGACTCGCGACCCGGGTGCTCGGGCAGGGCCTGCTGTGATCGCACCAGAATGTCGCCGCGGAACGTCCGCGGCGCGGAGAGAGGGGGAACATGATGTCGGACAGGGGAATACGATCGGCGCTGCGCTCGGGTGTCCGGGAGGTGCGGCGCCGCCTGGTCGTCGCGGCGGTCACGGACGACGGCATGTCGACGGCCGAGTACGCGATCGGCACGATCGCCGCGGCGGCGTTCGGAGCGGTGCTGTACTCGATCGTCACCGGCGACAGCATCGTCTCGGCGCTCACCGGGATCATCGAGAAGGCGCTGAACACGTCGGTGTAGGACGGCAGCCGGGGCCCGGCCGCGCTCCGGTCGGGGACGACCGGGGTGCGGTCACCGTCGAAGCCGCGATCGCGTTGGCGTCGCTGGCGATCGTCGTGATGCTCTGTGTCGCAGCGGTACTCGCGGTGACCGCACAGGTGCGGTGTGTCGACGCGGCCCGCGAGGCCGCGCGACTGGTGGCCCGCGGCGACCGGGAGGACGCGGTGGCGGCCGCCCGCCGGGTGGCCCCGTCTGGTGCCCGGATCGACCTGCGTGAGGACGGTGGGCACGTCACCGCCCGGGTCACCGTCGGTGCCGCCCTGCTGCCGGCGCTCGAGGTGTCGGCGGAGGCGATCGCGGCGGTGGAGGACGCCGGATCGGACGAGGAGGAGTGATGATGCGCACCGGACCCGCCGCGGCGACCGGGGACGATCGGGGATCCGCGACCGTGACGGCGTGCTTCGCGATGCTGGCGTTGATCACGCTGGTGCTGACGGTCGGTCATCTCGGCGCGGCGGTCGTCGCCCGGCATCGCGCCCAGGCGGCCGCGGATCTGGGCGCGTTGGCGGCCGCCTCGTCCGCGGACCGCGGGGCCGACGGCGCGTGCGCGGCGGCCGGCGAGATCACCGGGCGCATGGGGGCACGGGTGAGCGAGTGCCGATTCGACGGCTGGGACGTACTCCTGACCGTGACCGTGCCGGTCGCCGTGGGCTCGGGCGCGGCCGTCGCGGCCGCCCGTGCCGGTCCGGCCGAGGGCTGATCCGTCGCCTCGTTCACCTGTGGTCACATGCGCAACACGCAGCGAACGCCGCGCAGGGTCGTGTGAGCGCAATGGCAGGATTCCCTGATGTGACCATCATGGATCGATCCGCGCCGCGAGTGCGTTCGTGGCTGCTCGCGGACATCACGGAGGAGCCCGCCGGGCACCAGGGACCGTTCCGGTCACCGCCGCAGAAGGAGGAGCACAAGCACGCCTGGTGGAAGGTGATGTGCCTGACCGGTGTGGACTACTTCTCCACCCTCGGCTACCAGCCGGGCATCGCCGCGCTCGCGGCGGGCGTGCTGTCGCCGCTGGCCACGCTGGTGCTGGTCGCACTGACCCTCTGCGGCGCCCTGCCGGTGTACCGCCGGGTCGCGGCGGAGAGCCCCCGCGGTGAGGGCTCGATCGCGATGCTCGCGAAGTTGCTGCCGAAGTGGGGCGGCAAGATCTTCGTCCTGGTGCTGCTCGGCTTCGCCGCCACCGACTTCATCATCACGATGACCCTCTCCGCCGCCGACGGCGCCGCCCACGTCGTGGAGAACCCCTTCGCGCCGAGCTTCCTGGCCGGGCAGAACATGCTGGTGACCCTCGTCCTGCTGGCGCTGCTCGCGGCGGTGTTCCTCAAGGGGTTCTCCGAGGCCATCGGCATCGCGGTCATGCTGGTCGCGGTGTTCCTGGCCCTCAACCTGGTGGTCGTCGTCGCCGGGTTCTGGCACATCGCGACGGCCCCGTCGGTGGTCACCGACTGGACCCAGGCCCTGACCGCCCAGCACGGCAGTCCGTGGGCAATGATCGCGATCTCGCTGCTCGTCTTCCCGAAACTCGCGCTCGGCCTCTCCGGATTCGAGACCGGCGTCGCGGTGATGCCCCAGATCACCGGAGACCCGACGGACACCGCGTCGTCGCCGCGGGGACGGATCCGCGGCGCCCGGAAACTGCTGACCACGTCGGCGTTGATCATGAGCGGTTTCCTGATCGTCACGAGTTTCCTGACCATCGTGCTGATCCCCGAACCGGAGTTCGAGGCGGGCGGCCAGGCGAACGGGCGGGCGCTGGCGTACCTCGCGCACGAGTACCTCGGCAACGGCTTCGGCACCGTCTACGACGTCAGCACCATCGCGATCCTCTGGTTCGCGGGCGCCTCCGCGATGGCGGGGCTGTTGAACCTGGTGCCGCGGTACCTGCCCCGGTTCGGGATGGCGCCGGACTGGGCGCGTGCGGTGCGACCTCTGGTCCTGGTGTTCGCGACGATCGCGGTCGGCATCACCTGGTATTTCGACGCCAGCGTCGACGCCCAGGGCGCCGCCTACGCGACCGGTGTCCTGGTGCTGATCACCTCCGCGGCCGTCGCCGTGACGATCTCGGCCCGCCGGCGGCGACAGCACCGCAAGTCCGTCGCGTTCGCGGTGGTGTCGGCGATCTTCCTCTACACGACCGTGGTCAACGTCTTCGAACGCCCCGAGGGCGTGCAGGTCGCGGCACTGTTCATCATCGCGATCCTGGTGGTGTCGTTCGCGTCCCGGATCAGTCGGGCGTTCGAGTTGCGGGCCGACTCGGTCACCTACGACGAGACCGCGCAGCGGTTCATCGAGGACGCCGCGCGCGGCACGATCCGGATCGTCACCCACGACGTCGAGCGGCGCGGCACCGCCGACTACCGGATCAAGGCCGCCGAGCAGCGGGCCGAGAGCCACATCCCCGACCCGGACCCGATCCTGTTCCTCGAGGTGAACATCAAGGACTCGTCGGAGTTCGCGACCAAACTGCGCGTCCACGGACGACAGCGCGACGAGCACCGGATCCTGTGGGTCAACAGTGCCGCGATCCCCAACACGATCGCCGCGATCCTGCTCGACATCCGGGACCGGACCGGGGCGATCCCGCACGTGTACTTCGAATGGACGGAGGGCAACCCGGTCACGAACCTGCTGCGGTTCCTGTTCATCGGCCAGGGCGAGGTGGCGCCGGTCACCCGCGAGGTGCTGCGCCGCGCCGAACCGGACGTCGCACGCCGACCGCACGTCCACGTCGGGTAGGCGGCATGCGCGTAGACGGCCGCGAGATCCCGGTCCACGGTAGCCTGCTCCAACCTCTGCGGCGCCGCACCAGCGACCAGCTGCGGGTGGCGTTGTCGGGCCTGTCCGTGGTCGCCGTGGTCGTGGTCTCGTACGTGACGCGGGGGCGCTGGGAGTCGCTGGAGACGTCGATCTCGAACCTGATCGGGGTGGCGTCGCCGGAACTCTCGAACCTCGTCTACTCGCTGTACGGGGTCGCGATCCTGGCCCTGCCGTTCGCGATCCTCGTCGGCATCGTGTTCGGTCGCCGCTGGAAGCTGTTCGCCGGGTACGCGGTCGCCGCGTTGGGCGCCGGGGTGGCGCTGTCGATCACCGGCAACGGAATCGCCGCCCCGCAATGGCACCTGGACCTCAGTGCCCACCTCGACACCTTTCTCTCCCAGTTCCTCGACGACTCGCGATGGATCGCGATGCTCGCCGCGGTGCTGACGGTGTGCGGGCCGTGGCTGCCGCCCCGCTGGCGCCGGCTCTGGTGGGTCCTGCTGCTGGCGTTCGTGCCGATCCATCTGTTCGTCAGCGCGGTCGTGCCGGCCCGCGCGATGCTCGGACTCACCGCCGGCTGGTTCGTCGGGGCCCTCGTGGTGTTGTTCGTGGGCACCCCGGCACTGGAGGTGCCGGTCGATCTCGCCGTGCGGGTGTTGGGCCGGCGCGGACGTGACGTGCGCGAGCTGACGGTCCTCAGCCCGGCCGGACCGGGACCCCTGGTGCTCGCCGCGCGGTGCCGGCTCGACCCGGGCGCCAGTCGGGTCGGCCCGTTCCCCGCCAGGTCCGCGGACGATCCCCGTGCGGAACCGTCCGAGCCCGAATCGGATTCGCCCGCCGAGGAGGTCCTCGTCCTCGACCTGTTCGGACAGCACCAGCGCACCGAGGGCGTCGTGCGGCAGGCCGGGCGGTGGCTGACCCTCCGTAGCTCCGAGACGCCGGCGCCGTTCGCGTCGCTGCGCCGCGCCGTCGAGCACCGGGCCCTGATGGCGACGGCGTTCGCCGGGCTGGGGCTGGCCGCCACCGTACCGGTCGCGGTGTCCGCGCTGGACCGCGGGTGGATGATGTACGCGCACACCGACTCCCGCGGCGGCACCCTCGACCGGCACGACCCCACCCAGCTCGCAGCGGCGTGGGAGGGGCTGCGGCGCCTGCACGCCCACCAGATGTCCCACGGAGACCTGCGGCCCGAGAACATCCGCACCCGCGACGGTGCGGTGCTGTTCGACGGATTCGCGCGTTCCGAGGTCGGGGCGTCGGACACGTTGCTGCTCTCGGATGTCGCGCAGCTGCTGCTGGTGACCGCGGACGTGTACGGAGTGGAGGAGGCGGTGGCCGCCGCCGTCCACGCGGTCGGCGCCGACCGCGTGATCGAGGCGTCCGGCCGGCTGACCCGCACCGCGACGTCCAGCCGGATCCGGAAGGCGGTCGACGACCCGGCCGCCCTGATGGCGGCGACCCGCGCCGAGGTCCGCACCCAGACGGACACCGAGGTGATCCGCGACGAACAGGTCACCCGGTTCTCGCGGAACCAGTTCATCCAGCTGGTCCTGCTGATCGGTCTCGTCTACGTCGCCTACCCGTTCGTCAGTCAGGTCCCGACGTTCGTGACCGAGATGGCGTCGGTGAACTGGTTGTGGGTGCTGCTCGGGCTGGCGGTGTCGGGACTGACGTACCTCGGGGCCGCCGCGGCGCTGTGGGCGTGCGCGACGGAGTCGGTGAACTTCCGGCACCTGACGATCATGCAGTTCGCGAACACCTTCGCCGCGACCACGACGCCGGCCGGTGTGGGGGGACTGGCCCTGAGCACGCGGTTCCTGCAGCACAACGGGCTCGGCGGGGTCCGGGCCACCGCCGCGGTCGCGCTGCAGCAGACGGTGCAGGTCGTCACGCACGTCGGACTGCTGATCGTGTTCAGCGTCGCGGCGGGCAAGAGTGCGGATCTGTCCCACTTCATCCCCAGTGCGACGGTCATCTACCTGGTCGTCGGGCTGCTGCTCGGGGGGATCGGCGCGTTCATGGTCGTGCCGACGCTGCGCCGCTGGCTCCGCGACGACCTGCGACCCCAGATCGCCGACGTCAGCGTCGAACTCTTCGACCTGGCCCGCGATCCCGGCCGCTTCCTGATCATCGTCGGGGGCTGTGCGGGAACGACACTCGGCGCGGCGCTGGCCCTGTGGGCGAGCGTCGAGGCGTTCGGCGGCGACGTCGCGTTCGTGACCGTCACGATCGTGACGATGATCGGCGGCACCCTCGCGTCGGCCGCCCCGACCCCCGGCGGTGTCGGCGCCGTCGAGGCCGCCCTGATCGGTGGTCTCGCCGCGTTCGGTGTCCCCACCGGGGTCGCGGTGCCCGCCGTCCTGCTGTACCGGGTGCTGACCTGCTGGCTGCCGGTGTTCATCGGCTGGCCCACCCTGCGCTGGCTGCAGCGCAACGACCTCGTCTGACCGTGCCCGCACCCGCAGAGGGGTGTCAGCGGGGGAGGGCGTCGAGGACGGCGGTGAGCAGCAGCACCGCGGCGTCCTTGTCGAGGGGGTTGTTTCCGTTGCCGCACTTGGGCGACTGCACGCAGGAGGGGCACCCGGAGACGCACTCGCAGGCGCCGATCGCGTCGCGGGTCGCGGTCAGCCAGGGCTGCAGCTGTGCGTGCCCGCGGTCGGCGAATCCGGCGCCGCCGGGGTGTCCGTCGTAGACGAACACGGTCGGCAGGCCGGTGTCGGCGTGCAGTGCGGTCGACACCCCGCCGATGTCGCCGCGGTCGCACGTCGCGACGAGGGGCAGCAGGCCGATCGCGGCGTGCTCGGCGGCGTGCAGCGCACCGGGGAACCGGTCGGCGGGGATGCCCACCGACTCGAGGAGTTCGGGTGTCGCGGTGTACATCACGGCCCGGGTCGGCAGCGTCTGCTCGGGCATGTCGAGCTCGACGGCGTCGAGGACCTCGCCCGACGGCAGCCGCCTCAGGTACCCGACGACCTGGTGCGTGACCTCGACCTCGACGAGAGCGACGGTCACCGGTCCGTGGTCGCGCCGGTCGATCACGGCGGTGACCGCGATGTCGGTGGTCTCGCGGGCGGAGGTGGTCCATTCGGGGGTCTCGGCGTGCACGAGGGCCAACCCCTCGTCGAGGTCGAGGGTGTCGACGACGAACGACTCGCCCTGGTGCAGGTAGACCGCGCCCGGGTGGGTGGTGGCCGGTGCGCGTCCGCCGTCGACGGTGCCGAGGAGTCGGCCCGATTCGGCATCGACGATCGCCACCTGTAGTCCGATGCCGCCCCGGATGTCCACCGACGCATGGGGATTGGAGCCGGCAGTGACGAACCATCCGTGGGCCCGGCGGCGGATCAGGCCCTGCGCCGAGAGGTCGGTGAGCAGGTCCAGGGCGCCGAACTCCGCGACCTCCGCGTCGCTGAGTGGCAGTTCCATTGCCGCGCACAACAGTTGAGGTCCCAACACGTGCGGGTTCGACGGGTCGGTGACGGTGGCCTCGACCGGTTTGTCGAGGAGGGCCCCCGGGTGGTGCACGAGGTACGTGTCGAGCGGGTCGTCGCGGGCGACGAGGACGACGAGCGACCCCTGACCACGGCGTCCCGACCGGCCGGCCTGCTGCCAGAACGAGGCGACCGTGCCTGGGAATCCGGCGACCACGACCGCGTCGAGTCCGGCGATGTCGACACCGAGTTCGAGGGCGTTGGTCGTGGCGGCGCCGAGCAGCGTCCCGTCGGCGAGCGACTGTTCGAGGTCGCGGCGGTCCTCGGCGAGGTAGCCGGCGCGGTAGGCGGCGACCCGGTCGGCGAGGTCGACGTCGACCTCGGCGAGCAGACGTTTGGCGCCCATCGCGGTCAGTTCGGCGCCGCGGCGGGAACGCACGAACGTCAGGGTGCGGGCGCCCTCGACGACGAGGTCGGCCATGATCCGCGCGGACTCGCTGCCGGCGGCGCGCCGCACCGGGGCGCCGTTCTCCCCGGTGACGTCGGCCAGCAACGGCGGCTCCCACAGCGCGACGGTCCGCGGGCCGTGCGGGGAGCCGTCGTCGACGACCTCCTCGCACGGCGCCCCGATCAGCCGGGACGCCGCGGCGCCGGGGTCGGACGTGGTGGCGCTGGCCAGCACGAACACCGGGTCGGCGGCGTAGCGACGGGCGATGCGGCGCAGCCGCCGCAGCACCAGCGCCACGTTCGATCCGAAGACGCCGCGGTAGGAGTGGCACTCGTCGATCACCACGTACCGCAGCCGACGGAAGAAGTGGGCCCAGCGTTGATGTGACCGGAGCATGCCGACGTGCAGCATGTCGGGGTTGGTGAACACCCACCGCGAATTGGCCCGTACCCACTGCCGGACCTCGTTCGGCGTGTCGCCGTCGAAGGCGTTCGGGTAGACGTCCGCGAGTTCCTCGGCGGCATCGCAGAGCGCGACCGCGGCGCGGATCTGGTCGGCGCCGAGGGCCTTGGTCGGAGCCAGGTACAACGCCGTGGCCTGCGGGTCCTCGGCGAGCGTGGTCAGCACCGGCAGCTGGTAGGCGAGCGACTTGCCGGACGCGGTCCCGGTCGCCACGACGACGTGCCTGCCGTGCGCGGCGTGGGTCGCGGCACGCGCCTGGTGGGTCCACGGCATCGGAATGCCGTTCTCGCGCAACCCCTCGACCACCGCGGGGTGCGCCCATTCGGGCCAGCGGTCGTATCGGGATTCGCGCGCGGGCAACTCGGTGACGTGGGTCAGTGGTTTCTCGTCGGCCGGCGTGCCGGCGAGGACGCGACCGAGGAGTTGACGTCCGTAGCTCGCCGGCTGGGTCACGGGCTGGTCTCCGACTTCGTGTGTTGGCCAGGTCACAGTCTCCGACCTGGGCTTTTGATGCTACTCGAGGGCCCGATTCGGCCGTGAACCGAGGCTCGCCGAGGGGTGTGCACCGGCTCTGAACTGGGGTTACCGATCGGTAGAAGGCAACAAGATCATTTCTTTATGGATTTTCGACTGTTGCACTCGGAGGAAGCGTGGTTGACTAACACGCGGTCGCAGCTTCTGTGTTCGTGTACGCGCTCGCAGGACTATGTTGCGAGCGCGGTGCTCGATGCTTTTCCTGAGGGGGAAATCAGCGGTACAGCGGTCGGAACCGGCCCGGTGGGCTGTGAGCGCCGTCCGCCGCATCCGGTGTTAGAAAGAGAAGGAAAAGCATGGCACAGGGCACTGTGAAGTGGTTCAACGCGGAGAAGGGCTTCGGCTTCATCGCTCCCGAGGATGGCTCCGCTGACGTCTTCGTCCACTACTCCGAGATCCAGGGCAGCGGCTTCCGCACCCTCGAGGAGAACCAGCGCGTCGAGTTCGAGGTCGGCCAGGGCACCAAGGGCCCCCAGGCCACCGGCGTTCGCGCCATCTGATTCCACCAGCCACGCTGGTACGAATCTCTCGTCCCCCGTCACCGTAGGTGGCGGGGGACGAGCCGTGTCGGCGCCCGGCGCGACCGCGCCGCGCCGATCCGTTCGCTGCAACACTCCGCCGGACGGGGTTACTGTCCGAGATGTGAACCAGTTGTCCTTCTTCTCCGCGGAGACGGCGTCGCCGGAGGTGTCCGACCTCGACGGGCTGCTGGCAGGACCCGGGCAGATCGTCGCGACCGCGGACCGCGCCCGGGTGTCCGTCGTCGTCGACGCCCGGTGGCGCGCCGACGCGATCGCCGAGATGATCGAGGACATCGGCCTGGTCGCCGAGGTGACGACCTCCGACGAGGGCAGCCCGCTCGTGCGGACCGCGTCGGTGCCGGAGCTGGCGGTGGTCGCGGTGCGGTGGACCCGCGGGGCGGTCAAGTCCGTACCGCACGGCTGGGTGCCCGGGCCGCGCGCGTTGCGGGCCTGGGCACTGGCCTCGGGCCGCGCCGACCACGACGGCGACCGGTTCGTGTTCGGCCTCGACCCGCACGCCCCCGACACCCACCCGGTGCTCGCGCAGTCGCTGATGCGCGCGGGGATCGCGCCTACGCTGTTCGGTACCCGCGGCGGGTCGCCCGGCTTGCGGATCGTCGGGCATCGACGGCTGTTGCACCTGGTCGAGAGCATCGGCGAACCCCCCGCCGGGGTGGAGGCCGCCGCGGCGTGGCCCCGGGTGTAGAACGGTCGACGTGGAACTGATCTGCGAGGATTGGTCCGCGGTGTGTCACCCTAGTAGCCGGGTGATCGCCGAATACGAGTCGAGGAAGGTGCAGTCGGGACGTGGCAGCTCGAGATAAGGACACGGCGGGGGACACCACCACCGCTGCCGGCCAGACACGCCGGCTCGTGATCGTCGAGTCGCCGACGAAGGCGCGCAAGATCGCCCCCTACCTGGGCAAGAACTACGTGGTCGAGGCGTCCGTCGGGCACATCCGGGACCTGCCGCGCGGCGCGGCGGACGTGCCCGCCAAGTACAAGGGTGAGCCGTGGGCGCGCCTCGGGGTGAACGTCGACCACGACTTCGAGCCGCTGTACGTCGTCAGCCCCGACAAGAAGTCGAAGGTCACCGAGCTCAAGGGACTGCTCAAGGACGCCGACGAACTGTTCCTCGCCACCGACCCGGACCGTGAGGGCGAGGCCATCGCCTGGCACCTGCTCGAGACGCTGAAGCCGAAGATCCCGGTCCGCCGGATGGTCTTCCACGAGATCACCAAGCCGGCGATCCTCGCCGCGGCCGAGGACACCCGCGACCTGGACCAGGACCTGGTCGACGCGCAGGAGACCCGCCGCATCCTCGACCGCCTCTACGGCTACGAGGTCAGCCCGGTGCTGTGGAAGAAGGTCATGCCGAGGCTGTCGGCAGGCCGCGTCCAGTCGGTGGCCACGCGCGTCATCGTGCAGCGCGAACGGGAGCGGATGGCGTTCCGCTCCGCCGAGTACTGGGACATCTCGGCGACCCTCGACGCCGGCGCCGCCGCCAGCCCGCGCACCTTCGGGGCCCGGCTCGTCGCCGTCGACGGCAACCGGGTCGCGACCGGCCGCGACTTCGGGGCGGACGGCGCGCTCAAGTCGACCGGTGTGACCGTGCTCGACGAAGCGGCCGCGCGGCGGCTCGTCGACGCGCTGCACGGCGTCGACCTGACCGTCGCGTCCGCGGAGGACAAGCCGTACACCCGCAAGCCGTACGCGCCGTTCATGACCTCCACGCTGCAGCAGGAGGCCGCGCGCAAGCTGCGTTTCTCGTCCGAGCGGACCATGCGGACCGCGCAGCGGCTGTACGAGAACGGCCACATCACCTACATGCGTACCGACTCGACGACGCTGTCCGAGTCGGCGATCTCCGCCGCCCGCGCGCAGGCCACCGAGCTGTACGGCGCCGAGTACGTCAGCCCGACCCCGCGCCAGTACACCCGCAAGGTCAAGAACGCGCAGGAGGCGCACGAGGCGATCCGCCCCGCCGGGGACGTCTTCGCGACCCCCGGTCAGCTGCACAACCAGCTCGGCACCGACGAGTTCAAGCTGTACGAGCTGATCTGGCAGCGCACCGTCGCCTCGCAGATGCAGGACGCCCGCGGCACCACGCTCACGCTGCGGATCACCGGTACGGCCCGCTCCGGTGAGGAGGCGACCTTCTCGGCGTCCGGCCGGACCATCACGTTCCCCGGCTTCCTCAAGGCGTACGTCGAGTCCGTCGACGAGGAGGCAGGCGGCCAGTCCGACGACGCCGAGTCGCGGCTGCCGGTTCTCACCCAGGGGCAGGGGGTCACGGCGACCAAGCTGGACCCGGACGGGCACACCACCAACCCGCCCGCCCGGTTCACCGAGGCCAGCCTGATCAAGACGCTCGAGGACCTCGGCATCGGCCGGCCGTCGACGTACGCGTCGATCATCAAGACCATCCTCGACCGCGGCTACGTGTACAAGCGCGGCAGTGCGCTGGTGCCCTCGTGGGTGGCGTTCGCGGTCATCGGCCTGCTCGAGACGCACTTCGGCCGGCTCGTCGACTTCGACTTCACCGCCGCGATGGAGGACGACCTCGACGAGATCGCCGGGGGACGCGAGCAACGCGGAAACTGGTTGTCCACCTTCTACTTCGGTGGCGGGGAGGGTCCCGAGGGCTCGGTCGCGCGGGCCGGCGGCCTGAAGAAGATGGTCGGCGAGAACCTCGAAGACATCGACGCCCGCGAGGTCAACTCGATCCGCCTGTTCGACGACGCCGAGGGCCGCGAGGTGCACGTGCGGGTGGGGCGGTTCGGGCCCTACCTCGAGCGGATGGTCGTCAACCCCGACGACCCGGACGGGGACCCGGTCTCGCAGCGCGCGAACCTGCCCGACGACCTGCCGCCGGACGAGCTCACCCCGGACTACGCGGAGAAGCTGTTCGCCACCCCGCAGGACGGCCGCAGGCTCGGTGTCGATCCGCTGACCGGCCACGAGATCGTCGCCAAGGAAGGACGATTCGGCCCGTACGTCACCGAACTCCTGCCCGAACCGGAGCAGCCCGAGCCCACGCCGGAACCGGACATCGTGCCGGTGCCGCAGGACGGTGCCGTCGCGACGAAGGCCCCGGCGAAGAAGGCCCCCGCGAAGAAGGCGGCCAAGAAGGTCGCCGGACCGAAGCCGCGGACCGGGTCGCTGCTCAAGTCGATGGACATCGCGACGGTGACGCTCGAGGACGCGCTGCGGCTGCTGTCGCTGCCGCGCGTGGTCGGCGTCGACCCGGAGTCCAAGGAAGAGATCACCGCGCAGAACGGCCGCTACGGCCCGTACCTGAAGAAGGGCACCGACTCCCGGTCGCTGGCGACCGAGGAGCAGATGTTCACCGTCACCCTCGAGGAGGCGCTGAAGATCTACGCCGAACCCAAGCGCCGTGGGCGGCAGGGTGCCGCGCAGCCGCCGCTGCGGGAGCTCGGCAACGATCCGGTGACCGAGAAGCCGATGGTGATCAAGGACGGCCGGTTCGGGCCGTACGTCACCGACGGCGAGACCAACGCCAGCCTGCGCAAGGGCGACGAGGTCGCGACGATCACCGACGAGCGGGCCGCGGAACTGTTGGCGGACAGGCGTGCTCGTGGCCCGGTGAAGAAGAAGGCGGCCGCGAAGAAGGCGCCGGCCAAGAAGGCACCGGCGAAGAAGGCGGCCGCCAAGAAGGCGCCGGCGAAGAAGGCCGCCGCCAAGAAGGCGCCCGCGACGAAGCCGGCCGCCGAGGACTGAGGGACGCCGGGGGCACCGTGTATCGGGAACTGCCGGTCGCGCTGCCGGGCACCGTCGCGTGGGCGGTGGACCGGGTCGGCGCGGACGGTGCGTTCGTGCTGCCGGACGGGTGCATGGACCTGATCTGGCACGACGGGGGATTTCTCGTCGCGGGCCCGGACACCCGGGCGCACCGCACCACCGCCGCCGGGCCGCGGGCGATCGGTCTGCGGTTCGCGCCGGGGCTCGGTCCGCGGATCCTGGGTGTCGCGGCGAACGAGGTGCGCGACACCAGGATTCCGTTGGGGGACGTGTGGCCGGCCGCGGACGTGCGCCGATTGTCGGGCGCCGCGGCTCGCGATCCGCTCGGCGCGCTGGCCGCCGCCGTTCGGCGCCGTCTCGACTCGGCCGAACTGCCTGCCGAGACGGCGATCGCGGTCCGGCTCGCAGCCGGGGCGACGGTCGCCGACGCCGCTGCCGACGTCGGCTGGAGCCCACGGACGCTCCACCGGAAGTCGTTGGCCGCGTTCGGATACGGACCCAAGACGCTGGCTCGGGTGCTGCGCTTCGACCGGGCGGTGTCGGCGGCGCGGGCCGGGGTCGCGTTCGCGCGGGTAGCCGTCGACGCCGGGTATGCGGACCAGGCCCACCTCGCCCGTGAGGTGCGGGCGCTGGCCGGAATCCGGTTGAGCGACCTGGTCTCTCAGCCGGGTAGCGCCGCGAAGAGGTCGACGTTGTTGCCGTCCGGGTCGGCCACCGTCGCATAACGCTGGCCCCAGAACGCGTCGAACGGCGCGAGTGTCGACGTCCCGCCGACGGTGAGCAGTTCGGCGTAGGTCTCGTCCACACCGTCCGGGGTCCCGCAGTCGAAGGCCAGCGACGGCCCACCGCCGCTGGTGTCGTGCACGTAGTCGGGGTCGAACGACCGGATCGTGTCGACGGTGTCGAGCGCGAGGCGCAGGCCGCCGGGCAACGCCACCTCCACGTGCGGCTGCCCCGCGGCTTCGGCGGGCAGGTCCAGTCCGAGGCGGCGGTAGAAGTCGAAGGTGCGGGTCAGGTCCGCGGAGACGAGACCGATCAGGTCGAGGCGTGGCGTCATGGTGGCGACGGTACGGGCCCGCAGGGCCCTCGTCTTGTACGTTTCGGACGCCGGCGAGCGCCGACACGACCGCGTCGACCCGGTCGATCACCCCTCCGGCCACAGCGCGCCGGGTGCCGACACCGCGGTACGTCCCCGCTGCCGGCCGCGCGCGGCTCGGTCGGACGCCCGATCGGGGCGTGATTGACAGACCGCCCTTGCCTGGCCGACAGTGGTGCCGGTCACAGTCGTTCCCGCCCGTGCCCGTCGGCCGAACTCCCGGTCGAGAGGAGCGTTTGCGATGGTCGAGTCGTCAGCCGTGCCCGGTGTCCGAGAGTTGCCGCCGATCCGGCCCGGTGACACCGGGCTGCCGCTCCTCGGCCGGGCACTGGACTACGCCCGCGATCCGATGGCGCTGTTCCGGCGCCAGTGGGAGCACTACGGTCCGGTCGCCCCGATCCGGATTCTCGGCAGCACCCGCGTGATGCTCCTGGGCCCCGACGCGTGCGAGGCGGCGCTGCGCAACCGGGGCAAGGCGTTCGTCAGCGGTCCCGCCTGGACCCGGGTGGTGGGGCCGTTCTTCCGGCGCGGCCTGATGTTCCTCGACTTCGACGAGCACCTGCTGCACCGGCGGATCATGCAGCACGCCTTCACCCGCCGTCGTCTCGAGAGCTACTCGGCCGCGATGCATCCCGCGATCGAGACCACCCTGGCGCGGTGGGAACCCGGCCGGTCGTTCCGGGCGTACCCGGCGCTGAAGAAGCTGACCCTCGCCATCGCGACCGACACCTTCATGGGCGGTGCCCCGGACACCACGCCCGACGAGATGGACCGGATCAACCGGGCCTTCGTCGACTGCGTCCAGTCCGCCGGCGCGATCGTGCACGCCGACCTGCCGTTCACCCGGTGGCACCGCGCCCACCGTGGTCGCCGCACGCTCGACCGGTTCCTGCGCCACTACCTGCCCGAGCGTCGGGCGACCCGCACCGACGACCTGTTCTCGGTGCTCTGCCACATCGAGAGCGAGGACGGGGAACGGTTCAGCGACGACGACGTCGTCAACCACATGATCTTCCTGCTGATGGCCGCGCACGACACCTCCACGATCACCCTGTCGACGATGCTGCAGTACCTCGGTCAGCACCCGGAGTGGCAGCAGCGGTGCCGCCGCGAGTCGCTCGCCCTCGGACCGCGGCCCGACCTCCGCGAACTGGAGGATCTGACCTCCCTCGACCTGGCGATGAAGGAGTGCCTGCGGCTGCGTGCGCCGGTCCCGGTCGTGGTGCGGCGCACCGTCGCCGACACCGAGGTGCTCGGCACCCGGATCCCTGCGGACACCGATGTCGTGGTCACGCCGCAGTTCTCGCACATGATGCCCGAGTACTGGACCGACCCGCTCGCCTTCGATCCGGACCGCTTCGCCGCGGACCGCCGCGAGGACCGCTCCCACCCCTACGCCTGGGAGCCCTTCGGCGGGGGTGTCCACAAGTGCCTCGGGATGTACTTCGCCGGCGGCGAGGTGAAGGCGGTCATGCACCACCTGCTGCGTGGGCACCAGTGGCGGGTCGACCCCGGCTACGTCGCCCCGATCAACAACCACTCGCTGCCGTTTCCCTCCGACGGGCAACCGATCGACCTGGACCGCCGCTGAATCGTCCGGTGTCCGCGCCGGAGGTTAGGCTCTGGCGCATGGCGGGAGTGTTCGATCGGCTGGTCGGCCAGCAGGATGTCGAGGTCGAACTGATCGCGGCCGCGAACGCCGCCCGCGGCGGCGCCGAGGCGGCAGGGTCGCTGATGACCCATTCCTGGCTGTTCACCGGGCCACCCGGGTCGGGGCGGTCGGTCGGCGCGCTGTGCTTCGCGGCCGCGTTGCAGTGCACCAGCGACGGCGAACCGGGCTGTGGGCACTGTCATGCGTGCACCACCGTCCTCGCCGGCACCCACGGTGACGTGCGCCGGGTCGTCCCCGAGGGGCTGAGCATCAGCGTCAAGGAGATGCGCGAGATCGTCCAGACGGCCGCGCGCCGCCCGAGCACCGGCCGCTGGCAGGTGATGATCATCGAGGACGCGGACCGGCTCACCGAGGGCGCTGCGAACGCGCTGTTGAAGGTCGTCGAGGAGCCGCCGGAACGCACGGTGTTCCTGCTGTGCGCGCCGTCCGTGGACCCGGAGGACATCTCGGTGACGCTCCGGTCGCGCTGCAGGCACGTCGGCCTCGTCACCCCGTCCGTCGAGTCGATCGCCGCGGTGCTGCGCGAGACCGACGGCATCGACGCGCAGACCGCCCTCGACGCGGCCAGGATCAGCGGCGGCCACGTCGGACGCGCCCGCCGGCTCGCCACCGACGACGCGGCTCGCCGCCGCCGCGACCAGGGGCTGGCGCTCGCGTCGGCCGCGACCCGGTGGTCGACGCGGTACTCGGTCGCGGAGGAACTCGTGCGGGAACTCGAGGCCGAGGCGAAGGAACTCAACGCCGAGATCAACGAGCGCGAGACCGAGGAGCTGCGCACCGCGCTCGGTGCCGGCGGCACCGGCAAGGGCGCGGCCGGCGCGCTGCGCGGATCGGCGGGGGTCCTCAAGGAACTCGAACGGCGGCAGAAGTCCCGCGAGACCCGGATGAAGCGCGACGGACTCGACCGCGCGCTGATCGACCTGGCCGGGCTGTACCGCGACGCCCTCGCGACCGCGCTCGGTTCCGCGGCCACCCTGAACCACCCCGACCGCGCGGACCAGGTCGAGAAGATGGCGGCCATCGGCAGCCCGGCGGCGCTGCTGCGGTGCATCGAGGCGGTCCTCGACTGCCGCGAGGCGCTCGACACCAACGTCAAACCGCAGTTCGCGGTCGCCGCGATGATGGCGAGACTGGGTGCCGAGCTGGGCTGACGGACCCCGTTTTCGCAATCCGGTGATGACCCGCTAGACTTCCGCTTGCTCGACCACGGTCGGGCGCGCTGCCTTAGCTCAGTCGGTAGAGCATTTCACTCGTAATGAAAAGGTCGAGAGTTCGATTCTCTCAGGCAGCTCAGCGGAACCCCAGGTGAGAGCATTGTTCACCTGGGGTTTTCTGTTGTCCGGAGGGAGCGGCTGCCGCACCGCACCATCCGTGATGCCCTACTCCCCGCACCGAGACCGCCGGAATCCGCCGGACGCCGATCCCGTGATCTCGGTGCGGGTGGGCACCGTGCCCTGCCGCGTACGGATGGCCGTCGGCACCGGCGGAGGATCACCTGGTTCGGATGAGGTGGTCGGCGCGCGAACGGCCATAGCGTGGCTGCTGTCCGTCGGTTGCCGCGTCAGATGGGGGCTGTCAATGTCGGGAAATGAAGCGTTCGGTGCTGCGAAGGTGACAGCCGACTATGCCCGGGTCGTGGGCAGCGCCGCGTACCTGTGGGGTTGGTCGCTGGTGAACATGCACAACCGGCACACCTTGATGGCGCAGTTGCCGGAACCGGGCCTGCTCGCCGGGATCGTGCCGGCAGGTCCGCCGGGGACGATCGGGATGCTGCACGACTACATCCGTCCCGAGGAGAGGGTGGTCGCCTGCCCGAATCAGGATGTGGCGTACGGCTTCGGCGTCCTGGATGCCGAGCGCGGGCCGTCGGTCGTGCAGGTTCCGGATTTCGGGGACCGGTTCTGGGTGTACCAGGTGGTGAACCAGCGCACCGATTCGTTCGTCGAGCTCGGCAAGATGTACGGGACCGCGCCCGGTTTCTACCTGCTCGCACACACCTCGTGGGACGGGGACGTGCCCGAGGGCATCACGGGGGTGTTCCGGTACGACACCCGGATCGGCGTGGTGATTCCGCGGGTGTTCATGGACGACACCGCCGAGGATCG
This sequence comes from Rhodococcus olei, assembly GCF_039540555.1. Lineage (NCBI taxonomy): Bacteria > Bacillati > Actinomycetota > Actinomycetes > Mycobacteriales > Nocardiaceae > Rhodococcus > Rhodococcus olei. The sequence continues at coordinate 28,298 of NZ_BAABFB010000014.1, forward strand.
TGCGGCGATCGCTCCGCTGGTCGGCCGCATCAGTGTGTACCCGCTGTCGGACTACGACGGACAGGTCAAGGTCCGGGACTGGACGAATGTCCCGTCCTTCGGCAAGGCCGGCACGACCGGCGATCAGGGCGAAACCCAGTGGGTCGACCCGGAGAAGTACTTCGACGTGCTCGGACAGGTGCTCGACGAGGTGCCGCCCCTGGCCGGCGAAGAAGCCATGTACGGCTGGTTCCGCTCGATCCTCGCTGCCGCGGCCGGTGACGTCGCGGTGGCGACGGCGCTGAAGCAGTCGGCGATCGACACCGACGCGGTCGTGCGCGAGATGTTCGAGTTCCGCAACATCGGGCTTCCGGTCGCGCACAACTGGACCACGCAGCGCAACGGCGCCGCGTTCGGCACCGACTACCTGTCGCGTACCGCGATGGGCAAGTCGAACATCTTTGTCAACACCCCGAACGAAACCGCGTACTACTACCAGGATCTCGACGTCACGGGTGCCCGGCTGCACGGATCGAACACGTACTCCGTGACGTTCCCGGCCGGTCTTCTGCCGCCCGTGCAGGGGTTCTGGTCACTCACGGTGTACAACAAGCATCACTTCTTCCATGCCAACGACCTGGATCGGTTCTCGCTCGGGACCAAGAACCAGAACCTGACCTTCGGCGACGACGGCTCCCTGACGCTGACCGTGGGCGGCCCCGCACCGACCGACGCGAAGCTGCTGGCGAACTGGTTGCCGGCGCCCGGCGAGGAGTTCACGATCTACCTGCGCGCGTACTGGCCTGATCAGGCGATTCTCGATGGGTCGTGGGCACCCCCGGCGGTCGCGCGGGTGGAGTGACGACCGCGCTGTCGGCCACCTGACCTGGTGCCGATGGTCCCGCTGCCTTCGCGGTTTTCCCGCTGACCGACGCCGCCCCTGGTTAGCCTGCGGGCATGAAGATGGCGATGGTGGCGGTGGTCGGTGTCGGGGTGGTTCTGACGGCGGGGTGCGGGGGTTCGGACTCGTCGTCCGAACCTGCCGTCACGACGACGCCGGCGACGGTGCCGACCGTGTACCGGCTGGGGCAGGACGTCGACAACGGCGGGATCGTCGTCAACGTGCAGCAGATCCGGACCGAGTCGGCGATCGAGGCGCGTGACGCCGGCGGCGGGTACGTCGACCGCGCGGCACCGGACGGGCAGAAGTTCGTCGTCCTCGACTCCCGCGTCACCAACCACACGCAGTCGGGCATCGACCTGACCTGCGGGCCGACGATCGGCAACCGCTTCGTCGACGCGCAGAACCGGCAGTTCGACGCGCTCGCCGGGCTCGACACCGTGCAGGGCAACCGTGCGTGCGGCGACGCGGTGCCACCCGGATCGGACGGGCAGGTCCAGTGGGTGTTCGCGGTGCCTGCCGACTCCGTCCCCAAGGCGTTCGGCTTCTACAACACCGCCACCCAGCAGCCGGCCGACGTCAAGGTCGTCGACCTGTCCGCGAGCTGACGCGGTCACGCCCGCGGCGGCTGTGGACAACCGCGGCGAGCGACCGGGGAAAACCGTTCGGGGACGCATGTGTCCAACCTCGGAGTCCGGGAGTTGTCCACAGGTGTGGAATGCGCGTTGTCCCTGGCAGGGGGATGTCACCGGTGTGGTCCTCGATCTCGTCCACAGGTTGTCCACAACCGGACGGGCGTTGTGCATGAGGGTTGTCCACAGTTGTGCACAGGCCGCTGTGGACAGCCCTATCGGGTGATGTTCTCGAGGATCACGCGGTGCACGTGGTGGGCCTTCTCGGTGCCGCGGAACTCGGCCTCGAAGGTGTCGGGGCCGGCGGTCATCGCGACACTGCTCGACGAGAAGAACTCGCCTGCCCACGACTTGTTGCTCAGCAGCGACACCGAACGGATGTTGTGGTACGGGATGGACGTGATCGCGGTGCGTTTGCCGACGAAGCTGCGGTCCTGGATCACCACGCGCAGGTTCGTCAGGCCCACGAACCCGGTGCCGGCGCCCGTGCAGTCGTAGACCACGACGACGACCTCACCCGGCAGCAGGTCCTGCTGGACCTGCTGCAGCTGTTCGGACTTGTCGAAGATCGGCTCGGTCATGGGGTCCTCTTCTCGATGGGGTGGGCTTCTGTTCGCGGTGGTCCGCGGGTGCCGCCGCACGGAATCCGTGGCCGTGGCGAAATCCAACCACCGCTTCCGTCCGCGACGCGCGACCGCCACGGAGCGTCGTGACGACTTTCGGGCTACGTTCTCGATACGAATGTTCCCGGACGAAAGGGACGCACGCGATGACCGATTCCGACGCCGACCCGAATCGGCCGCCGTACCCGCCGCCGGGCCCTCCGCAGCAGCCCGGCCCACCGCAGCCTGGCTTCTCGCCGCCCGGTTATCCGCAACAGGGTTATCCGCAACAGGGTTATCCACAACAGGGTTATCCACCGCAGGGCTACCCGCCGCCCGGCTATCCGCCGCCGCAGTACGGCCCGCCTCCGGTGCCGGTGTATCCGTACGCGTCGTGGTGGGCGCGCGTCGCCGCCTACGTCCTGGACGGCGTCGCGATCCCGCTCCTCGGCTACGTCATCGCCGGGATCGGCGCGTACATCGCGTTCAAGGACGCCACCGACACGACCACCACCTACCGGGGCGACTACTACTACGAGTCGAGCACCGAACTGACCGGTGTCAACGGCGCCGGAATCGCGTTGATGGTGGCCGGGATCCTGCTCGCGCTCGCACTGGTCGTCTGGAACATGGTGTTCCGGCAGGGGCGGACAGGGCAGTCGGTCGCCAAGTCCTGGATGGACATCGCGGTGGTGCGGGAGGTCGACGGTCGTCCGCTCGGGGCGGGCATGGGGTTCGTGCGGTGGCTGCTGCTCGTCGTGCTCGGCGAACTCTGCTTCCTGAACTTCCTCTGGCCGCTGTGGGATCCGCGCAAACGGTGCTGGCACGACATGATCGTCCAGTCGGTGGTGATCCGCACCGCATGACCGGATCGACCGCCGCCGCGCGTCGAACCCGTCCGCAGCGACTGGCCGGGCCGGTCGCGGTCGGGGCGGTCGCGCTGGCCGGCGCCGCGACGCTGCACCTGCGCGACCCGCACCGACCCGGCGCGTACGGGCTGTGTCCGTTCCACGCGCTGACCGGGCTGTGGTGTCCGGGCTGCGGCGGGCTCCGGGCGATCCACGATCTCACCGACGGGGACGTGGTCGCGTCGCTGTCGAGCAACCTGTTCGTCGCACCCCTGGCGTTCGTGCTCGTCGTCGCCTGGCTGGCGTGGGTGCGGCGCCGGTGGCGGGATCCGGCGACCGGGCGCCCCGGCGGCGCCGACGGGAGGATGATCGTGTTGACGCGGCCGTTCACCACCGCGGTGCTGGTCGCGCTGGCCGTCTTCACGGTGCTGCGCAACACCCCGTGGGGTGCGGCGCTCGCACCGGTCTGAGCGGCTCGATCCGTATCGGAGGTATCTGATGGCCATGCAGATCTTCTCGCTCGTCCTGATGATCGGAGTGCTCGTGATGCTGATCCCGGTGGCTCGTCGGGTGTTCCGCAAGCACGACGAATAGTCCACGGGGAGAGCGCTTTCGCGCCGGACTCGACAGCCGTGCGCTGACGGGTCATGCTCAGGCATGGCCGAATCGCTGAGGGACCGGGTCCGCGAGAAGCTGCTGCGGCAGATCGCCGAGGACGGCGGTGCGCCGTCGGGGGGCGCCGAGGACGACGACCCTCGGCTGGTTGCCCTCGACGATGATCTCGCCGCCCTCGACCGGGCTCCCGACGGCGATCCGGTGATCGAACACCTGGCGGCGAAGTACTGGGTTCCCTGACCGGCACCCCGGCACGGGCCAACTTCTTCGCAAGGCGTATAAATACATCTTGTGTCTAAGTTGCATTCGGCGTCCGAACACGTCTATCGGGAGGTCAAGGAACGGATCCTGTCCGCCGACCTCCCCGGCGGGGAGCTGATCAGCGAGGGTGAGATCGCCACCGCGATGGGGACCAGCCGGACCCCGGTGCGGGAGGCGTTCCTGCGACTCGAGGCCGAAGGCTGGATGCGGCTCTACCCCAAGCGTGGCGCGCTGATCGTGCCGGTCGCCGACGGCGAGGCCGAGCACGTGATCTCCGCGCGCCGTCTCGTCGAGGCCGACGCGGCACGGGCCGCGGTCGCGGTCGCCGCCGTCCGGTCCGGCCTCGTGCAGGCGCTGCGCGCCAACCTCGACGACCAGCGCGCCGCGGCCGCCGCCGGGGACGTCGCCGTGTTCAGCGGCCTCGACGCCGACTTCCACGGGCTGATCGTGCGGGCCGGCGGCAACCCGCTGCTCGTCGCGTTCTACACCGGTCTGCGCGAACGCCAGCGCCGGATGACCGCGCATTCGCTCGCGCGGGACCCGCTGCAGCTCTCGTCGATCATCGACGATCACGCCCGGCTCGCCGACCTGATCGAGGCCGGGGACGCCGACGGGTACGACGCGGCCGTGCACGTGCACATGCGGCAGGTGCACCGGCTGGCCCTGCCCGGCACCACGATCGGGGGCGGCCGGTGAGCGTCCGACTCGACACCCGGACCGCCCTGCCCGCACCCACCCGGCGGATCGCGCCGTGGGCGCTGGTGTCGGCGGCGATGTTCGCGGTCGCGTGGGGCGGCAACGAGTTCACCCCGCTGCTGGTGATGTACCGACTCGACCACGGCTACTCGCCGGTGGTCGTCGACAGCTTTCTGTTCGCGTACGTGCTCGGTATCGTGCCCGCGCTGTTGATCGGTGGTCCGCTGTCGGACCGGCTGGGCCGGCGACCGGTGATGCTGCCCGCCCCGTTCGTGGCGGCGGCCGGGTCGCTGGTGCTCGCCGTCGGCGCCGACAACGCAGCGCTGCTCGTGTCCGGCCGCATCCTCAGCGGAGTCGGCCTGGGTCTGGGCATGGCGGTCGGCGGCAGCTGGCTCAAGGAACTCTCGGTGGCGCCGTGGGACGACGAGGCGGGTGCCGGTGCCGGAGCGCGCCGGGCCGCGATGAGCCTGACCGCCGGGTTCGGGATCGGTGCCGGCCTCGCCGGGGTTCTCGCGCAATGGGCGCCGTGGCCGAGCGGTCTCTCGTACCTGCTGCACATCGCCCTCGCACTCGGCGCCGGCGCCGCGCTGACGGCGGCGCCCGAGTCGCGACCGGCGACCCCGCGGCACCGGCGGGCTCCCCTCGCGGAGGATCTGCGGATCCCCGCCGCCGGGCACCGGCGGTTCTGGCTGGTCGTGGCGCCGGTCGCACCCTGGGTGTTCGGCGCGGCGAGCTGCGCGTACGCGGTGATGCCGGCACTGATGGCCGACCACAGCGGCGGCCGGCCGGTGGCGTTCTCCGCACTCCTGTGCGTGGTCGCGTTGACGTGCGGCTTCGCGATCCAGGCGCTGGGGCGCCGGATCGACACCCCGCGCAGCGCCCGCGCCGTGATCGTGGCGCTGACGATCCTGGTGGCAGGCATGGTCGTCGGCGCCGTCGCGGCCGACCGGCTGACCGTGCCGCTGGCGCTGCTCGCCGCCGTCGTCCTCGGCAGCGGCTACGGCATGGCACTGGTCTCGGGGCTGCAGGAGATCCAGCGCATCGCTCGGCCCGACGACCTGGCCGGTCTGACCGCGGTGTTCTACTCGCTGACCTACATCGGTTTCGCGGTGCCCGCGGTGTTGGCGCTCGTCGTGCAGACCTGGCCCGCGGCGGTGGGGTACCCGACGCTGTTCCTGGTCGGCGCGGTGGTGGCCGCGGCGTCGTTGGTGGTGGTGTCGGCCAACAGCCGGCAGCCCGGACGCTGACCGCGTCCGGGCGGCCGGCGGCGTCCCGCGTCAGTGGGCAGGCGCCGGGACCGGGACGCGGAACACTCCGAGGTCGACTCCGCTCGGGCCGGCGCTCACGCCGGGTACCGCCAGCGGGCCGATGCCTGCACCGCCGACGTTCGCGGTGAAACTGTCGGCGTGAGCGGACGCGGCGCTGCCGGCGGTGAGGACGAACGCGGCGGCGACGAGTGCGGTGGCCGCGCGGCTCAGGGGCTTCGTGGGGGACATCGTGGTGCCTCTCGGTTCGGGGGCCTGGGACGGGTGGGTTCCGTGGCCGGCGGCCCACGGCGGCGCCGGCCACGGGGAGCCCGTGTGCGGGTGGGTCACCCGGCGATCAGCACTGGACGATCCCGCCGAACGGGAGGCAGAACGAGGCGCCGCCGTTGCCCACGTTCGTGTTCTGGCTGTTGCCGTTACCGAACTGAACTCCGCCGACACCGGCGTTGAACCAGCCGCCGGCACCGCCGGGCCCGGCGGACGCGACGCCGGCGCCGGCGCCGAGGGCCGCGGCCGAGAGGGCGAGAGCCACTACCGTGCGCTTGATCGTGTTCGACATGTCAATCTCCTTGGTGGAAGGTGGTTTTGCTGACATGTCGAGCATCGCGGGAGTGCCCCGTCCGGGCCCATTCCCCATAGGGGGGAATGTCGTCACCCACCTCCGTCGCGCGAACCGGGTGGTGTGTTCGGAGCCCGCCGCATCGTGGCGTGAACGTGACCGGCGGGTGCCCGCAGCGGCGTACCGTAGCGGCAGGGGACCGGAGTAGAGAGTGACGCCGCGATGTCGCCCGCAGTCAAGGACAGGGTCGGGAACCTGCCCCATGAGCTGACCAGCTTCGTGGGTCGTCGGCACGAGTTGGCTGAGGCGAAACGTCTGCTCTCGGCTTCGCGGCTGCTGACGCTGACCGGGATCGGCGGCGTCGGGAAGACCCGGCTCGCGCTGCGGCTCGCACAGGACTCGCGGCGGGCCTTCCCCGACGGGGTGTGGCTCGTCGAACTCGGACTGCTGTCGTCTCCGGACATGGTCGCGGACACGGTGTCGTCGGCGCTCGGGGTGCGGGAGATGTTGCCGCAGCAGCAGCCGACCTCCCTGGCCGACTATCTGGCCGACCGGCACCTGTTGCTGATCCTCGACAACTGCGAGCACCTGGTGGACGCGGTGGCGGTCTTCGCCGGGTCGCTGCTGCGCGTGTGCCGGGAGCTGCGCATCCTCGCGACCAGCCGGGAGCCGCTCGGTGTGGCGGGTGAGGCGGTGCTGCGGGTGCCGCCGCTCGGCGTCCCCGATCCCGACCGGCCGTCGCGGGCCGAGGGCGCAGCCCGCTCCGAGGCGGTGGCGCTGTTCGAGGAGCGAGCCGTCGCGGCCGTGCCCGGCTTCGGGGTGACCGACGACAACCGCACCGCGGTGACGCGCATCTGCCAGCGCCTCGACGGATTGCCGCTGCCGATCGAACTCGCCGCGGCGCGCCTGCGGGCGATGTCGCCCGAGCAGATCCTGCAGCGGCTCACCGACCGGTACCGGCTGCTCAGCGTCAGCAGCCGGGGTGCGCCGAGCCGGCAGCAGACGCTGCGCACGTGCATCGACTGGAGCCACGAACTGTGCACGCCGTGCGAGCGGGAGATGTGGGGCCGGCTGTCGGTGTTCTCCGGCTGGTTCGAGCTCGACGCCGCCGAGGCGATCTGCGTGAACGACCTCGACGCCCACGAGATGGTCGACATCGTCGCCTCGTTGGTGGACAAGTCGATCCTGAACCGGGACGAGATCGACGGGGCGGTCGGCTACCGGATGCTCGAGACGCTCCGGGACTACGGGCGCGAGCGGCTGCACCACAGCGAGGAGGGTGCCCGGCTGTCGCGTCGGCACCGGGACTGGTACGAGTCGCTGGTGGCGCGGGCCGAGGCGGAGTGGCTCGGGCCGAATCAGCTCGGGTGGCTGGCCCGGCTGCACCGGGAGCGGCCGAACATGCGGGCGGCGATGCGCTATTGCCTCGCGGACACCGCGGAGGCCGAGTCGGGGTTGCGGATCGCGACCGCGATGGGCACCTACGCCCTGGCCCGCGGTCAGATCAGGGAGGGCAGACACTGGCTCGACCTGGCACTCGACCACCAGGGTTCGGTGCCGACCGAGGCGAGGGCCAGAGCCCTCTGCAACGACATCATCCTGGCCTGCAACGAGGCGGATGTGGCCGCCGGGTGGTCCCGGGTCGCGGAGGCGTACGACGTGGTCGCCGAGCTCGGGGATCCGCGGCTCGTGGCGCTGGTCGAGCACGCGGAGGGATACCTGTGCGTGTTCACCGGGGACCTGCCGCGGGCGCTGGACCTGTTCCGGCGTGCACTCCGGACCTTCACGGCGGACGAGGACCCGCTCGCGTACGTGTCGTCGTTGCTCGGGATCGCGTTGGCGCACGCGGTGAGCGGCGACCTCGAGGGGGCCGCGGCATCGCAGGAGGCGGCGCTGGCGGTCACCCAGGCCCGTGGGGAGACCCTGTACCAGTCCTATGCGTTGTGCATCCTGGGGCTGGCGCTGGTGCCGACCGACCACGGTCGGGCCCGGACCCTGCTCGAAGCGGGCCTGCGGCTGGACCGGGCGGCGGACAACATTGTCGGGGCGTCGATTTCGGTGGAGGCGCTGGCGTGGATCGCCGAGATGGACGACGATCCCGGCCGGGCCGCGGTCCTGCTCGGTGCGGCCCAGACGCTGTGGCACACGGTCGGCAGCGCCGGGGTCACCGTGCCCGCGCTGCACGGGTTCCACGAGCGGTGTGAGGAGCGGACGCGGCGTGCGCTCGGGGAGCGAGCCTGTGCGGCCGCGATCCGGCGTGGCGCCGAGTTCAGCTACGAGGAGGCCCTCGCCTGTGCCCTGGGCGAACGTCCCGTCGCGGAGGTGCCGCAGGCCGGCGTCCTGACCCGGCGGGAGCGCCAGGTCGCCGACCTGGTCGCCCAGGGCTTGACCAACCGGGCGATCGCGGAGACCCTGGTGATCTCGCGGCGCACCGCGGAGGGGCACGTCGAGCACGTGCTGACCAAACTGGGGTTCAACTCGCGCAGTCAGATCGCCGCGTGGGTGGCCGAGCAGAAGGCCTCCGAATCGTCCTGACCTGCTGGTATGCGGGTCGGGACGGATGTTGGCCGGTCCGAACCAGGCACCCGAGCAGCGGAAAAACAGGTATGCAACCGGGTAGTTCGACCGTGGTCCGCGCGCGCGAAGACGGCGATGGTGTTGTACGACAGTTCCAGCGCTCACAGCGAGGTTCGTCCGATGTTCGAAGATCCGCGACCGCCGATCGACGGCGCATTGATGATTCGTCGCTGCGAGGCGTGCACGATCCTCCTCGCCCCGGACACGTCCGCGTGCCCCGACTGTGGAGACACCAGCTTGACCTGGGTGCCGTCGTGCGGGGTCGGGTCGATCGTGTCGTGCACGGTCGTCGACTGTGCACCGCACCCCGGGGCGTGCACGGGGTTCATCCCATGCACGATCGCGATCGTCGAACTCGACGACGGCCCGTGGACGTATGCGTGGATCGAGGGACAGCCCCCGGACCGCGGCGCGGAGCCGGTGCGGGTCCGGTTCGCGCACGAGGAGCCGGGCGAGCGGTACCCGTTCTTCGTGCGCTGCGCCGCCTGACGGCCCGCCGACCGGGTCAGAGCGACGGCAGGGTGGTCTCGCGCAGCCAGGCGTCCCACAGCGATCGCAGCGACCGGTCGGTGAAGTGCGCGGCGAGGTCGGTGAACTCCTCGGTGGTGACGGTGCCGTGCCGGTGTTTCGCGGTCCACTGGCGGAGCAGGTCGAAGAAGTTGTCGTCGCCGAGTTCGCCGCGCAGCGCGTGCAGAGTCAACGCACCCCGCTTGTAGACGCGGTCGTCGAACATCAGCGACGGACCCGGGTCGCCGAGCACCAGGTCGTAGGGCAGTCCGGCCTGGGTGCGGTGCACCTGGTCGGCGATCTCCTGGGCGGACGGTCCTCCGGAGCTCTCCGACCACAGCCACTCCGCGTAACAGGCGAAGCCCTCGTGCAGCCAGATGTCGCGCCACGACCCCAGGGTCAGGCTGTTGCCGAACCACTGGTGCGCGAGTTCGTGCGCGACGAGTCGTTCCGAGCCGCGTCTGCCGTCGCAGTGATTCGCCCCGAACACCGAGATGCCCTGCGCCTCAATGGGGATCTCGAGGTCGTCGTCGGTGACGACGACGGTGTACTCGGCGAAGGGGTACGGCCCGAACAGCCGGATGAAGGTCTCCATCATCTCCGGCTGGCGGGCGAAGTCGTGGTCGAACCTGGTGCGCAGGCGCTGAGGGAGGACCGCGTTCATCGGGACCGGGGCGCTGTCGGAGACCCGGCGCCGCTCGTAGGGCCCGATCTGGATCGTCGCGAGGTAGCTGGCCATCGGTTCGCTCTGCTCGTACACCCAGGTGGTGTGGCTGGCACGAATCTGCTTGCGCACCAACGCCCCGTTCGCGACCACGTGGTACGGCGAGTCGGTGGTGACCGAGATCTGGTAGCTCGCCTTCGAGCTCGGGTGGTCGTCGCAGGGGAACCAGGACGCGGCGCCGTTCGGCTGGCTCGCGACGATCGCGCCCTCGGTCAGTTCCTCCCATCCGACCTCGCCCCAGGGGCCGCGCACCGGTTTCGGGGTGCCCGCGTACTGCACCGTCACCGACAGGGCGCCGCCGGTCGGGATCTTCTGGGACGGGGTGACGGTCAGCTTGCCGCGCTGATGGGTGTACTTGGCCGCGCGGGCCCCGTTCACCGACACCTTCGACACGGCCAGGGCCTGCGACAGGTCGAAGCTGAACCGCGGCCGGATCCCGGTGGTGGCGGCCGTGATCGTGGCCTTCCCCGACAGGCGGTTGCTCGCGACCTTGTACGTCAGGTCCAGCTCGTACCGCGACACCCGGTAGCCGCGGTTGCCGACCTGGGGGAGGTACGGGTCGATCGGCGCCTCGTAGAACTTGCCGCCGGTGCCGACGGCGGTGCGCTGCTTCACGTCAGGCTCCCGTCCACGGGCCGATCGGGTTGCCCTGCCACCGGGTGTGGGGCGGCACCACGTCGCCGCGCATCACCAGCGAGGCCGGTCCGACGGTGGCGCCGTCGCCGATCCCGGACGCGGGCAGCGCGACGCAGTGCGGGCCGAGGGTGGCGCCGGCGCCGAGGGTGACGGTGTCCATGGCCATGATCCGATCATGGAACAGGTGGGTCTGCACCACGCAGCCCCGTTCGACGGTGGCGCCGTCGCCGAGGGTCACGAGGTCGGCCTCGGGGAGCCAATACGATTCGCACCACACGCCGCGGCCGATCGTCGCGCCCATGCCGCGCAGCCACACGTTCAGGACGGCGGTGCCGGTGGCGGCGCGGGCGAACCACGGCGCGGCGACGGTCTCGACGAACGCGTCCGACACCTCGTTGCGCCACACGAACGAGCTCCACAGCGGGTGCTCGGTGCGGCCGATCCGCCCGACGGTCACCCACTTCGCCACGACCGTGACCAGCCCGGCGACGGCGCCGGCGATCAGCAGCAGGATCCCGCTCAGCAGCGCAGCGGCCCAGAACCCGACGTCCAGCGCGATCGCCTGCAGACCGAACAGGACCGCGAGCCCGATCCCGAACGTCACCATCACCGGCAGCAGCCGGCAGGTTTCGACGGCGCCGCGCGCGATCTTCAGCCGCGTCGGAGGCGCGAAGGTCCGTTCGGCGTCGCCGTCGCTCGCCGAGCGGCGCAGCCGCACCGGCGGGCTGCCGAGCCACGACGATCCCGATTTCGCCTTGCTCGGTGCCGCGGACAGCACCGCGACGAGTCCGTTCTTCGGCACCCGACGCCCCGGCCCGGCCATCCCGGAGTTGCCGAGGAACGCGCGTTTGCCGACCTTCGCCTCCTGGATGTGCAGCCAGCCGCCGCCGAGTTCGTAGGACGCGACCATCGTGTCGTCGGCGAGGAACGCGCCGTCGGCGACGGTGGTGAACTTCGGCAGCAGCAGCACCGTCGACGCCTCGACGTTCTTGCCGATCCGCGCGCCGAGCAGGCGCAGCCACATCGGGGTGAGCAGGCCCGCGTAGAGCGGAAACAGGAAGGTGCGCGCCGAGTCCAGGAGACGTTCGGTGGCCCACACCTGCCAGCCGACGCGGCTGCGCACCGGGTGGTAGCCCTCGGTGAGGCCGATCCCGAGCGCCCGGACCGCGACCACGGTCAGCGCCGCGAACACCAGCAGCGCCAGCAGGGTCGCGACCGGAAGCCAGGCCAGCGCGCGGGGGATCGCGGTGCCGAGATCGGGTGCGGCGTGGACGCCCCAGCCGATCAGCGCAATGCCTGCGGCGAGCGCGAGCAGTGGCAGCGACGCGATCACCAGGGAGGTGAGGCCGTAGACCGGCACCCACTGGGTGGCGCGGCGGGGACGCTCCGCGGGCCACGGGTGCACGGCCTTGCCGACCTTGACGGCGGGCGACCCGGCCCAGCTCTGCCCCGCCTTGACCCGGCCGATCACGGCGGAGCCCGGCGCCACCTCCGCGTTCTTGCCGATCCGTGCCCCGGGCAGCAGGGTCGAGCGGGCACCGACCGCGGCGCCTGCTCCGATCCGGATGCCGCCGACGTGGACGACGTCACCGTCGATCCAGTGCCCGGACAGGTCGACCTCGGGTTCGACGGAACAGCCGTCACCGAGTTCGAGCATCCCGGTGACCGGGGGCAGGGTGTGCAGGTCGACGCCGCGTCCGACCCTCGCGCCGAGTGCGCGGGCGTAGTAGATCATCCACGGCGCCCCGGACAGGTTCGCGGCGCCGCTGGCCTCGGTCAGCCGGTGCGCCAACCACAGGCGCAGGTGTTCGGGTCCGCCGCGCGGATAGGTGCCCGGTTGCAGTCCGCGCAGCAGCAGCCGGCAGCCGGTGACCGCGATGCCCATCCGGCCGAGCGGCGTGATGAACAGCAGCACCGCGACCAGCACCCACCACCACGACAGCGTCGGTGCCCACGGCACGTCGGCGAACCAGGCGAGCACGTTGTTCAGCACCGCGAGCCACGTCACCCACTGCAGGCCGGTCAGCGTCGTCAGCGGAACGGTCCACAGGATCTGCCGCCACTGCGCGGAACGGGGCGTCGGTTCGACGTGCCGCGGTGCGGCGACCTCGGCCGGCGCGAGGCTGTCGAGGTGCTCGGCGAGCGAGCCGAGCCGCGGGTGGTCGTAGAGTTCGGCGACCGTGACCTCGGGGAACCGCTCCCGCAGCGCGGTCACCAGCTGCGCGGCCGCGAGGGACCCGCCGCCGGCCGCGAAGAAGTCGTCGTCGCCGCCGGTGATCTGGGCACCGAGGATCGACGACCACAGCCCGGCGACCCAGGCGGCGGTGCCGGCGAGCCCGGCGGCCGCACCCGCGTCCTCGGCGGAGGTCCCGGGCAGCGGCCACGGCAGCGCCGCGCGGTCCACCTTCCCGGACGTCCGGGTCGGCAGCTCGGACACGAGCGCGAGCCGCGGCACCAGCGCGGCGGGCAGCTGGTCGGCGAGGTGCGCGCGGGCGGCCGCGAGGTCGAAGTCGGGGTCGGTGCTGGCCAGGTAGCCGACCAGGATCGCGTGGCCGGAGGCGGTCGTGCGGACCGCCGCCGCGGCGCCGGCGACTCCGGGCAGGTTCTGCAGGGCGTTGTCGACCTCGCCGAGTTCGATGCGGCGGCCGCCGATCTTGACCTGGTCGTCGGCGCGGCCCTGGAACAGCAGGCCGTCGGGCTCGAGCCGGACCAGGTCGCCGCTGCGATAGGCGCGGTCCCAGCCGAGGGACGGCATCGGCGCGTACTTCTCGGCGTCCTTCGCCGGGTCGAGGTACCGGGCGAGGCCGACACCGCCGATGACCAGTTCACCGACCTCGCCGATCGCGACGGGGGTGCCGTCGCCGTCGACGACGGCCAGGTCCCAGCCGTCCAGCGGCAGGCCGATGCTGACCGGCGCGTCGCCGTCCATCTCCGCGGCGCACGCGACGACGGTCGCCTCGGTGGGGCCGTAGGTGTTCCACACCTCCCGGCCCTCGACGGCGAGGCGTTCGGCGAGTTCGGGCGGGCAGGCCTCGCCGCCGAAGATCAGCAGCCGCACCTCCTCCAGCGCCTCGGCCGGCCACAGCGCGGCGAGGGTCGGGACGGTGGAGACGACGGTGACGGCCCGCGACACCAGCCACGGGCCGAGGTCCATGCCGCTGCGTACCAGCGCGCGCGGCGCGGGTACCAGGCACGCCCCGTTCCGCCAGGCCAGCCACATCTCCTCGCAGGACGCGTCGAACGCGACCGAGAGCCCGGCCAGGACCCGGTCGCCGGGTCCGATCGGGTTGTCCGGCAGGAACATTCGGGCCTCGGCGTCGACGAAAGCGGCGGCGCTGCGGTGGCTGACGGCGACGCCCTTCGGGGTCCCGGTCGAGCCGGAGGTGAAGATGATCCAGGCGTCGTCGTCGACGGTCGGCGGCCGGGGCACGTTCTCCCGGGCCGGCGCCGTCCCGGCCTGCACCCCGCGTCCGGTCAGGATCGCCGCGACCTGCGCCTCCCCGAACACCAGCTCGGCGCGTTCGTCGGGGTCGTCGGCGTCGACGGGCACGTATGCGGCGCCGGCCGCGAGGACGGACAGGATCGCGGTGTACAGCGAGTGCGACCCGGACGGCATCCGGATGCCCACCCGGTCCCCGCCGCCGACCCCGAGGTCGCCGAGCCACTGCGCCCCGCGCTCGACCTCGTCCAGCAGCTCCGCGTAGGTGAGGGTGGTGTCACCGTCGTCGATGGCGGGTGCGTCCGGGTGCGCCTGTGCGGTGGCGGTCAGGACGTCGAGGAGGGTGCGCGGCGCGGGGGCGAAGGGCGACCGCAGGTAGGCGGCCGGGATCCGCTGGGAGCGGTCGGACGGTGACTGCAGGTGCAACGCCTGGGATTCCTGTCTCGAGTCGGCTGACGGTGTGCAGAGTTCTCTCACGTCAAGTTTGCGAGACGGTGAACGGAAACCCGGCCACGACATGGGTCACCTTACGCCGACCCTCCGGCCGACACGGTGGACCCGTCCGAGGGCCGTCCGGTCCGTGTCGCGAGGCGCGCCCTCACCCGCGCGGGGTGAGGCGGGGAGGCCGCGGCTGCCCGCACAGTGGGACCGAGTCGGGTGGGTTCACGACCGACGTCACGACGAGGGAAGGGGCAGGGTCCAGATGCTGATCCCCGGCACACAGCGCCGCACACTGGCCGAACTCGACGACCGCCTGGACCTGGCGGCCGGTGATCGGGCCGCCAAGCGGTCCGCATTCTGGATCATGCTGACCCTGGCCGCGGTGATCGCGGTGGCGGGGATCTGCGGGAATTCCACCGCGACGGTGATCGGCGCGATGATCGTCGCACCGCTGGCGACACCGATTCTCGGCATCGGGCTGGGAATCGCGACCGGGCGAGCGGGACTGGTCGGGCGGAGTGTCACGGTCGTCGCACTGGGGGTGGTGCTCGTCGTGGCCCTCGGAGTCGTGTTCGCCCAGGTCCTCCCCGACGCCCCGGACGTTCTCACGAACTCCCAGGTCCTCGGGAGGACATCGCCGAATCTGTCCGATCTGGCCGCCGCGCTCGCCACCGGAATGGTCGGTGCCGTGGCGGTGGCGCGACGCGACGTCGGTGACGTCCTGCCCGGGGTGGCGATCGCGATCTCCCTCGTCCCGCCGCTGGCGGTGGTGGGGGTGTGCCTGGGTTCGGGCGAGCCGTCGCTCGCGCTGGGTGCGTTCGTGTTGTTCCTGTCGAATGCCGTCGCGCTGGTCATCACGGCGACCGTCGTCCTGGTCTCCGCCGGCTACGCCGCGGAGGCCGGGACCGGCTCGGGCCGTCGGGGAGCGTACGTGACCCTGGCGGTGATCCTGTTTCTCGTCGCGATTCCGATGGTGCTCAACACGCTCTCGTCGCTGTGGGTGAAGCAGATCAACGACGCCGCGCAGCATTGGCTCGACGGCACCCCCGGCGCCTACGTCACCGGGGTCACCTGGAACGGTGACGTCGCCACGGTCAGCGTGCTCGGGCCCGTCGACCTGCCGCCGGTCGAGGAACTGCAGGACGCCGTCGACTCCCTCGTCCCGATGGATCCCGGGCTTCGGGTCGTGCACACGGTCGGTACCCGCATCGAGACCGGGTAGGTCCCGACCCGGGGGGGAGCCGGACCCACGCTCGTAACCCACCCGGGCCGGCAGCGGGCGTTCAGGCCGATCGCCGCGACCGACCGAGCCGCGGCCGGTGCGGGCGCATCGGTGGATAGACGAGGGTGAGCGTGGACAGCAGGGTGAAGTAGCTGCGCAGCACCCGGAAGCCGAGGTATGCGGGGATGTACCGGACCGCGCGGGGGCGCCAGATCAGGCAGACGGCGATCGTGACGAACAGGGTCATCCCCAGCAGGGTCGCCACCACGGGCTGCCAGCGCATCGTGGTGAAGGTCGCGTGGAAGAAGGCCTCGGCGAGGGCCGCGAACAGCAGGAGGGGGCCCAGCATCGCGCGACGGGCGGCATTGACGAGCTGGAACGGCAGGACGAAGGTGCCGGTCATGGACCGCCGGTCGAAGAGGATGGCCCGGTTGCGCGCGGTGAGGTGGTAGATGCTGCGGAACCAGCGGGTGCGCTGCTCGCGCAGGTGGGCGTACGACGCCGGGGTTTCGCTGTGGTACACCGCGGCCGGGTCGGCGATGCAGTGGTATCCGGCGGCGGTCAGCCGCATGCAGATGTCGGTGTCCTCGCCGTTCATGCCCTGGACCATGCCGCCGACCTCGGTCAGCAGGCTGCGCCGGTAGAGGGTGAACATCCCGGGGACTCCCAGCACCCCCTGGTAGCCGTCGAGGGAGACCTGGAAGAAGCCGTGCCGCAACAGCACCTCGACGAGCCGCACCTTGTCGATCCACGTCTTCTCCTCGGCGGGCAGCGGTATCCCCCCGACGGAGCCGACCCTCGGGTCGGCGAAGTGCGTCATGGCGGTCTGCAGGCATCCGGGTCCGATGACGGTGTCGGCGTCGATGCGGGCGACGAACTCCTCGGTGATGGCGTCGATCCCCATGTTCAACGCGATCGCCTTGCCCGGGGTCGGGCAGTCGAGCACCACCCCGGTGATGTTGACGCACTCGTCGATCGCCTCCTGGGCCACCGCGTGGGTGGTGTCGGACGACGCGTTGTCGACGACGTAGATGCGGATCCGGCCGGAGTAGGTGGCGGCCGCCTCGTCGACCGAGGCGATGGTGGCGCCGATGCTGTGCGCCTCGTTGTGTGCGGGCACCAGGATCGCGACCGGCGGTGCGTGCCCGGAGCCCGCATTGCGGGACCTGGTCAGCATTCGCATACCGAACCAGGCGGTCGAGAACGCGAACAGTTGCTGGACGAGGAACACACCGGCTCCGATTCCGCCGAGGACGGCCCAGTCCTTGAGTGTGTCGACGAGGGGGGCGAAGTACCGCAGGACCACCGCCGTGCCGAGGATCGACGCGGCCAGGCAGCCGAACAGTTTGACGAGTTCGATTGCGGGCGTGTGCGGGTTGGTCGGCAGCGGTCCCTGGTCGGGCAGATGCGCCTGCCGCAGGATCGTGTGCGGAAAGATGGCCAGCGCGGCGAGGCCGGAGAGCATCTGCAGCCCGAATGTCGAGATCGAGACGAGGCCCGAGTCGTGCAGGAACCAGGCGCCGGTGTCGACGACGACGCAGAACGCGAGGAACTTGCCGAGCAGGGACACGCCGATGAAGGCGCGTCGCCACCGATTCGAATAGGCGAACGCGGCGTACGTGACGAAGAAGACCACGAGGAACATGCGCAGCGGGAACACGACGTTGCCTCGGCCGTGCGAGAACAGGACCATGTCCCGCGGAAGGTCCGAGAATCCGGCGTGCACGAGCAACGTCCGCAAGCACATGACGATGATGCCGAGGGCGGCGAAGGTCACCAGGAAGCCGTTGACCGCGCTGGCCGGCCGGTCGACCGCGTAGCCGCGGGGCGCGCTGTCGACGGACCGAAAGTGGTCGGCGATGGCCTCGGCCGTGGGCGGTTCCGCGACGCCGGTCATCGCGGGAGGTCTTTGCGGACCGGCGGCGTCGGTACGACCGAGCCGTCCGGGTTGACCACGAAACTCCCCTGCGTCGTGATGACCTGCGCCGACTCGTTGCCGAAGTCGGGCAGTCGGGTGTCCCCGGGGTCGCCGACCGGGTCGATCACCAGTCCGGCGGCTGCGCCGGGACCGGTCGCCGTCTCCACCAGGAGGCCGTTGTCGAAGGCCGGGACGTCCAGCGCCGTGGCGCCCTGCCCCGCCACGATCCGGCCGTCCCGGATCGTCACGGGCGGAGTGACCCGACCGCTCTGGCCGACCAGGACGAACGGTTGTCCCGGCGCGGGATCGGTACCCCACAGGATCGGTGGGGAATAGTGTGCGGGAACGAATTCCGTCAGGACCACGGTGATCGCGTTGAGTTGCCGGATCGGGTCCGCGGTGGCCGCGTCCGGGACGTACACCGCGAATCCCGGCGCGAGTTGCCGGGGCAGTGCGGTGAACCCGGCGCCGGAGGCGTCGCCGAGCAGCAGTGCGGAGTCCGCGCGCAACTGGATCGGATAGCTCGTCACCCGGACGTTGCAGCCGCCGAGGTCGCGGTCGCGTTCGACCGTCAGCGTCAGTGTGTTCTCGATCAGCTGGTCGGCGGGCGGCAGCGGGACGGTGACGATGCCGGCGGTGGGGTTGAGGCGCGCGCTGGCGACGAGCCGACCGTTGAGCTCCGCGTTCAGGATCCACGTGAGGTCGTCCGGCGACGCCGGCAACGTGAAGGCGACCCGTGCCGCCTGCGGGAGGCGCCCGCCCGGCAGGTCGGCCAGGGAGTAGGCGACCCGCCACCGCCTGGTCTCGGTGATCTGACCGGTGGACATGTCCGCACCCAGCGACTCGAACGACACCTGGTCCCCGACCGCGGTCGGTGCGGCGCTCAGCGTGCGGGGATCGGCTTCGGCCGAATCGGCCACGGCGACAACCGGTTCGGTGAGGAAGCTCGAGAGGAGGTTCGCGTCCGGTTCGACGATTCCCGTCACCGGGACGCCGTCGACGTGGCCGACGACGACCCCGGAGGTCGCGGCGTCGCCCGGATCCCACCCGGTCTGCGCGGTCAGTGCTCCGGCGGGTCCGACGAGCACCGAGTTCCGCAGGTCGCCCTCGGGTGCGGTGTCCGCATGGACCACGTCGTGCCCCGCCCGGGTCAGGGCCATGCCGAGTTGCAGTGCGGTCGTGCGCCATTGGTCGCCGCGGTCGGCGAGCACCACCGTCACCCTGCGGTCCCACGACGCCACCGCGTCGCGGACCGTGTGGACTGGCTGGTCGAGCGCCGCCTCGAGAACGCTGCTCGGGTCGAGGTGCACCTGCATGCCCGCCGAGTGGTCTGGTGTGCAGGTCTCGTCGTGGCGGGTGCCCTCGGCGCGGACCTGGACCCGTACCTGGCCGTCGGCGGCCAACTGCTCGGGCACGTCGACGAACGTGTCCAGGTCGTTCTCGCCGGTGGCCAGCTGGCTCTTCGAGACCTGCTGCCCGTCGATGCTCACGATCAGGAACACCGTGCTGTCGTCGGCCACCTGTGTGGTGCCGGCCAGGTGCAGCCGTGTCCGGTCTCGGGTCGAATCGGCGGGCAGGGTCACCAGGTAGCTGGTCGACGGCGAGTCGTCGGTCAGCCAGACCCCGTCGGCGTGCCCGGAGCCGGCCAGGGTCTTGACGAAGTGCCGCTCGGGGGGCACCTCCAGGCTGGTGTCGTCGACGTCCTCGGTGAACCAGGTCGGGCGCACGATCACGAATCCCAGGAGCAGCGCCACCGCGACACCCAGAATCACCCACGCCGAGCGAGGAACGGTGCGGCCGTGTTCACCGGCGAAGTACCGCGCCTGTGGCTGCGTCCCCTCCGGCTCGGGTGGGGTCGGGCCTGGCGTGTCCGGACCTTCGGCATCTCCGTTCATCCGCGCTGACCTCCGCCGGTCGTCCGTTCGTTCTCACCCGCGAACCAGATGGACGGGGGTGTCGCGATCACTGTGTTCACACTGTGGTCCCGGATCCGTCAGTGGACGGTGTGCTGCTCGTAGGCGACCCTGCGGCCCTCGTTCCAGAAGGACGTGCACGGGATCCGCGCGACATCGACCCGGTCGGCGTACTTCTGCGCGATGTCGACCGACTCCCCGAGCAGGCCCGTCGCGAGTCTCGTCGGATCCAGCCCGAGGCCCAGCAGTCGATCGTTGCGGACGGCGAGATCGTTCGCGTCGGCTTCGGCCCGCGGGTTCGGCAACCGGTGCACGGTCGCCCCGGTGGTGGTCGCGATCAGGTCGGCCAGGTCCGCGACCCGATGCGTCTCGGTGACCTGGTTCATCACCCGTACCCGCCCCGACACGTCGGACGCCGATTCGACCGCCAGTCGAATGCACCGGACCGTGTCGCGGATGTTGATGAAGGCCCGGGTCTGTCCGCCGGTCCCGTGCACGGTCAGCGGATACCCGATGGCGGCCTGCACGAGGAATCGATTGAGCACCGTGCCGTAGTCGCCGTCGTAGTCGAACCGGTTGATCAACCGCTCGTCGAGAGCGGTTTCCTCGGTCTGCGTTCCCCACACGATCCCCTGGTGCAGGTCCGTGATCCGGACACCGTCGTTGCGGCAGTAGAACTGGAAGAGCAGCTGGTCCAGCGACTTGGTCAGGTGGTAGACGCTGCCGGGCTGTGTCGGGTAGAGGATGTCGCGGCTGTGCGTGTCGCCGACGCGGTCGACGTAGCTCACCGTCAGATACCCCTCGGGAAGGTCCACCGGTACGGACTCGTATCCGTACACGCCCATCGTGCCGAGGTGCACGACGTGAGTGTCGAGGCCCAGCTGGACCACCGCGGCGAGCAGGTTGTGCGTTCCGTTGAGGTTGTTGTCGATCGTGTATCGCTTGTGCGCAGGCGATTTCATCGAGTACGGGGCCGCGCGTTGTTCGGCGAAGTGGACGATCGCATCGGGGCGCACGGTCGCCAGCAGGTCCACCAGCCGGTCGTAGTCGTGTGCGAGATCGAGTTCGACGACGGCGATGTCACGTCCGGTCACCTCGCGCCACGCCTGCACCCGCTCGGCGAGGGAGCGGATCGGCGTCAACGACCGGACCCCGAGCTCCTCGTCGGTCCGGCGCCGTACGAAGTTGTCCACGACCGTCACGTCGTGGCCGTGTGCCGACAGGTGCAGTGCACTCGGCCAGCCGCAGAACCCGTCACCGCCGAGGACCAGT
Source organism: Rhodococcus olei (assembly GCF_039540555.1). Classification (NCBI taxonomy): domain Bacteria; kingdom Bacillati; phylum Actinomycetota; class Actinomycetes; order Mycobacteriales; family Nocardiaceae; genus Rhodococcus; species Rhodococcus olei. The sequence continues at coordinate 49,305 of NZ_BAABFB010000014.1, forward strand.
GTGCGCATGGATGCGTCCCTTTCGTCCGGAAGTTTCGGATGCTGGCGAACGTATGCGGCGCGGACGCATGACCACCTCATCCCCCGGGGGTGAGATGGGTTACGTGTTTCCGTCGAATCGTGTTTCGCGCGTGCGCGTTCCGGCGTCACCCTCGCGCCGGTCGCGAAGAAAGCAGAACGGGGTGTGGTTCCGGCCGGAACCACACCCCGTGCACCGCACGGTCAGGGCGTCACGATCGCGAAGTCCGGGTCGGGAGCGTCCAGGTATCCGACGAGCTCGGCCAGCACGGAGGCATCGCCCTCGACGGTGACACTGCCGTCGGTGACCATCGCACCGACGTCCGCGCCGCCGAGCAGAGCGGCGTGCAGATCCCGGTTCGTCAGCGCGAACGTCGCGTCGGGGGCGGGCACGTCACCGTCGACGTCGAAGTGCACCAGGAGCCCGTTCCGGAGCTGGGTCCGGTGCAGGATGGCGGCGTCGGTGACCTTCCAGTCGATCGTGATGTTCGCCGACCACGCCTTCGGGCCGTCGATGCGCAGCGCGATCGCGTCGAACAGCTGCTCGACGCTGAGTGCGCCGGCGATGTCGGGGGAGGCGGTGGCGGTCGGCGTGCCGACCGGGCCGTTGCGCAGCTCGTAGGCGCCCATCAGGAAGAAGTTCCGCCAGGTCCCGTTCTCCGAGCCGTAGCCGAGCTGTTCGAGCGTGTCCGCCTGCAGCGCCTGGGCCTCGGCGTTGCCCGGGTCGGCGAAGATCACGTAGTTGAGCACCTGTGCGACCCACCGGAAGTCACCGGCGGCGAACGACTCCCGGGCCTTCTCCAGGACGGCATCCGCGCCGCCCATGAACTCGACGTGCCGCTTGGCCGACTCGGCCGGCGTGTGCTGCCACAGCGTCGCCGGGTTGCCGTCGAACCACCCCATGTAGCGCTGGTAGATCGCCTTGACGTTGTGGCTGACCGACCCGTAGTAGCCGTGGGTGTGCCACGCCTGCTCGACCGCCGGAGGCAGCTGGATCTCCTCGGCGATCTCGATCCCGGTGGCGCCCTTGTTGAGCGCCCGCAGGGTCTGGTCGTGCAGGTACCCGTAGAGGTCGCGCTGGACGGACAGGAACTCGGTCAGCCGCTCGGTGCCCCACGTCGGCCAGTGGTGGGACGCGAACAGCACATCGGAGCCGGCCGCGTACCGGTTGATCGACTCGGTCAGGTACTTCGACCACACGTGCGGGTCACGGACCAGTGCGCCGCGCAGGGTCAGCAGGTTGTGCAGGGTGTGCGTCGCGTTCTCGGCCATGCAGAGTGCCCGGCGGTCCGGGAAGTGGAAGTTCATCTCCGAGGGCGCCTCGGTGCCCGGGGTGAGCTGGAACTCGATCCGCACGCCGTCGACGACCTCGGTCTGACCGGTGTGATCGACGTCGAGTGTCGGATTGATCAGGGTGGGCGTCCCGGTCGATGTCGTCGGGCCGAGCCCGGCGCCGACCGCCCCGAGCGGTCCGCGTGGCAGCGCCGCCCCGTACATGTAGGCGGCGCGCCGGGCCATCGCGGTGCCCGCGTACACGTTCTCCGACACCGCGTGCTCGACGAAGCCGGCCGGTGCGAGGACCGGGCAGCGGCCCGCGTCCACGTCCTCCTGCGTGGTCACGCCCTTCACGCCACCGAAATGATCGATGTGACAGTGCGAATAGATCACACCGGTCACCGGGCGATCCCCCCGGTGCTCGCGATACAACGCCAGCCCGGCGGCGGCGGTTTCCGCGGAGATCAGCGGATCGATCACGATCACGCCGGTGTCGCCCTCGACCAGGGTCATGTTCGACAGATCCAGCCCGCGGATCTGGTAGATGCCGTCGGCGACCTCGTACAGACCCTGCATCGCGCACAGCTTCGACTGCCGCCACAGGCTCGGGTGCACGGTCGGCGGGCAGTCCTCGTCGAGAAACGCGTAGCCGTCGCTGTCCCAGACCACGTCCCCGGACTCGTTCGTCACGACTCCGGGCTCGAGTGCGGCGATGAACCCCCGCTTCGCGTCCTCGAAATCCTGGACGTCCCCGAACGGGAGCGCCTTGGCCGACTCCGAGTTTCTGCTGATCACGCTCGCCGTGACCTCACCTTGGCTGGACATGGAGCCCCTTCCCTCGCGAATGCGCTGCCGGGTACCGGCTCCGCACCCGGAGAGTGCGGTCGTCCCGGCACCATCGTCGGGTCGATCCGACCCACCGTCGGGTCGACCCGCGGCGAGCATGTCACCGACGACAACCGGTCCACCTCACCCTCGCTGGATGAGATCGTCACACCGTTCGTCTCCCGCCGAGGAAGCTCGGAGCGGCGGTGATCAGACCATGTCGGTTCCGCGCGTCGTCTTCCCGGCAGGCGGGGGATCGATGCCGAGCTTGTCGGCGAACAGCCGACGCTGGGTCATCCACCCGGCGACACTCAGCGCGATCCACGCGGCCGTCGCGACGACCTGCTGCCATGCCGACGTCGGATTGTGGAGGAAGCCGAGAGCATCGGTGGTCCGGCCCAGCCCGTCGAGGATCATGCTCGCGCCACCGATCGACGTGAGCCACAGCAGGGCTCGTGCGCGGAACTTGTCGGCGAGGAAGGCCGCCGCGACCGCGAACGCGACGATGACGATGCCGCTCAGCGCCCAGTTGTTCTCGCCGGGCTGGAGGACGTCGGCGGCTCGCGCTCCGACCATCGCGCCCGCCAGGCCGCCGATGAAGAACGTGGAGAACTTGAAGACCAACGTCGTGACCACCCACGCGGTGACCGCCCCGATCAGGGCGAACAGGAACAGGGCCGACACCGACGGATTGAACAGGTCGGCGATCAGCCAGCCGAGCCCGAATCCGACCGCGAGCACAGCCAGATGCAGCGACCGGATGCCGTAGAAGCAGAGCAGTGCGCCCACCAGTAGGACGACGATGCCGTTCATGTGCTCTCCTCGGTCGACGACGCGGCAGTGTCATCGTCGGGCTCCACAACCCGAGCCCGCTTCACCCGGCCCGGGTGAAGCGCCGCGTTTCGTCCGGATGCGCACGTGACTCCACGCCGACCGGGCACCGGCATCCGGCACGTCCGGGGCGCTCTCGTGTGCGGGCACCGGACGGCCCCGGTGTCGGTGCTCGTGTCAGCCGGTCGACACCGGGGCCGTCGTTGCCTCGCCCTACTTCTTCGGGACCCGGACGATCAGTGCGTCACCCTGCCCGCCACCACCACACAGGGCCGCGGCACCGACACCACCGCCACGACGGCCCAGCTCCAGCGCCAGGTGCAGCGCGATCCGCGCACCCGACATCCCCAGCGGGTGACCGAGCGCGATCGCGCCGCCGTTGACGTTCACCCTCTCCGGGTCGATGCCCAGCTCCCGGGCCGACACGATGCCGACCGCGGCGAACGCCTCGTTGATCTCGACCAGGTCCAGGTCCTTCGGGTCGATGCCCTCCCGCGCACACGCCTTCGCGATCGCGTTCGCCGGCTGCGACTGC
>NZ_BAABFB010000015.1:0-9247 GCF_039540555.1 Rhodococcus olei
CGGCGAGGGCCCGATCCAGATCAGCCCCGCGTCGATCACCGCCTGCGCGAAGTCCGCGTTCTCGGACAGGAACCCGTAACCGGGGTGGATCGCGTCCGCACCCGACTTCGCGGCCGCGTCGAGGATCTTGTCGAACACCAGGTACGACTCCGCCGACGTCTGCCCGCCCAGGGCGAACGCCTCGTCCGCCAGCTTCACGAACTGGGCATCGGCATCCGGCTCCGCGTACACCGCGACGCTGCCGTACCCGGCGTCCTTCGCGGCCCGAATCACCCGCACGGCGATCTCGCCGCGGTTCGCGACGAGCACCTTCGAGATCTTCGCGCTGGCATGACTGGGCACTGAGCCTCCTGTTGATCGCAAGGGGTAGCCACTGTGGATCGGGTCGGATCCGGCGGGCTGCTTTCCGGCAGTACTTCGCAGTGTATGCACCAGCCCACCTGCGAATGTAATCGGCTAGCGAATTGACCCGAAGGCCGCGCTGAACACGGTAAACCCTACTGAGAAGTAGTTTTGCCGGTTCCCGGTGTGACGTGTTCCGGCAGCGCACAGGTCCCGGTGCCCTCGACCTCCTCCATCAGGCTGCGCAGTCGGGCGACGTAGCGGTGCACGGCCGCGGTCGCGGTGTCCGACGCCGGATACCGTGCCGCGATGTTCACACCCTCCGGGGTCCGGTTCACCCAGATGTACACGTCGTTCTCGTACTGCTTGCTGCGCAGCGCCCGCGCGTTCCACTCCGGCCACTCGGTGGCCGCGGGAACGAATCGCACGTCCATGAACGACACGACGAAACGCGGCCGGGCGTCGGTGCCGAGGACCTCCGAGATCCACTCGAACGGCACCCGCGCGGCGGACTTGGCGGCGGCGACCTGGGCCGATGCCCGCCGCATCAGCTCGGCGAACGACCCCGCGTCGCGGGTCTCGAACCCGATCGGGCCGATACCGACGAACCAGCCGACCGACCCGGCCCACCCGGGCTCGTCGCGCGTGTGCATCGGGGTGACGACCTCGAACCGGTCCGCGCCGGACAGCTGTGCACCGGCGACCGCCAGGCAGGCCAGCGTGCCCGCGAAGAATCCGTGTCCGATCTTCCGGCACGCCACCTCGAACGCGTCCGCGCCGTCCGGATCGAGCACCCAGGCGGACAGTCCCCGCTGCGGCAGCGGATCGTCGGGCAGCTCGCCGAGGTCGAGCGGGAACGCAGGCAACCGTCCGTCGCGGTCGAGCATCGCGCGCCACAGCGCGATCGCCGGGTTGGCCCCGGTGTCGAGGCCGGAGGCCGCGACCCGTTCCCGCGCCCCGAAGTCGAGGAAGCTGCGGACCGGGAGCAGCGCCGGGGTCGCGCCGCCCCGTTCCCGGCGGTACAACGCCTCGATCTCCTGTGCGACCAGCACCACCGAGTACCCGTCGACGATCGCGTGGTCGGCGGCGAAGTAGACGGTGAACGCGCGGTCGCGGTCCGGCGGCTCGACCGTCGCGAACGCGAACGCCGGCCACGTCGTCGGCGACGTGCACCCGTCGAACAGCGCGTGCAGGTGCTCGAAGTTCTCCGCGCCCGAGGTCCGGTACCCGTGCCGCTGCGCGGCCATCCGCACCCGGCCCGGCGTCACGGTGCGGCGGTGCAACTCGCCGGGGCCCGCGGGAACCGTTGCGTGGCTCCGCAACCCCTCGTGTCGGTCGACCCACGCGCCCAGCGCCCGCGCGAACGCGTCGGGGTCGAGCCTGCCGCCGATCTCGAACGCGGTGCCCAGCCACGACTCGTGCCGGGTTCCGGCGCGCGCGTGCGCCTCACGCAGTCGCGTCTCCTGCACGAAGGACGTCGGTCGCGGATCGTCGAACCACCCGACCGCGTCCCCCGAGGGGGCTGCGTGGTCGGACGGCACGGTCGGGAGCCACTCGGTCAACGTCCCCGCGGTGACGGGATAGTCGGCCAACTCGGTGAATTCCACAGCACCCTGTTCTCGAGATCGGCGCAGAGGAATGGATCGCATTCACTCGCGCAGATGGCGTTTGATGCGTGTGAGCATCGCGGACATGCCCCGCAGGCGCAGCGGGCTGACGGCGTCTGCCAGACCCAGCGCGGAATAGAAGTCTCCGGGCACGTCCAGTATCGCTTGCGCGCTCTGCCCGTCCAAACCCTGATGCAGGATCGAGGCGAAGCCGCGGGTCGTCGGCGCCTCCGGCGGGGCACTGAAGTGCAGTCGCACGTGGTCGCGATCGCCGGCGTCGACGGACAGGAACAGCGGTGACTGGCACTCCGGTACCGGCTCCATCGCCGCCTGCTCGAATTCGGCGGGCAGGGACGGGAGTTCGCGGCTGAACTCCAGCAGGAGCTGCAGCTTCTCCTGTCCGTCGACGGCGGCGAAGTCGTCGACGATCTCGGCGAGCGGGGCGGGCAGCGTCATGCGATCGCCGGAACCTCACCGGGCTCGTCGCCCTTGACGATCGGGACCCGCACCGCGTTGCCCCACTCGGTCCACGAGCCGTCGTAGTTGCGGACACCCTCGTACCCCAGCAGGTGGGTGAGCACGAACCAGGTGTGGCTCGACCGCTCACCGATCCGGCAGTACGCGATCACGTCGTCGGCGGCGGCGAAATCGCCGTAGATCTCCTCCAACTCGGTGCGCGACCGGAACCGGCTGTCCGGCGCCGCGGCCTTCGCCCACGGAATCGACACCGCGGTCGGGATGTGCCCGCCGCGCAGTGCGCCCTCCTCGGGGTAGTCCGGCATGTGGGTGCGCTCGCCGGTGTACTCCTGCGGCGACCGCACGTCGATCAGCGGCGCGCCGCCCAGGCGTGCCAGCACGTCGTCCTTGAACGCGCGGATCGGGGCGTCGTCGCGCTGCACCACCGGATAGTCGGTGGGCTCGTACGCGGGCACGTCCAGGGTGGTGTCCCGGTTCTCGGCGATCCACGCGTCCCGGCCGCCGTCGAGGAGCCGGACGTCCTCGTGCCCGAACAGCGTGAACACCCACAGCGCGTACGCCGCCCACCAGTTGCTCTTGTCGCCGTAGATGACGACGGTGTCGTCGCGGCGAATCCCCTTGCGGCTCATCAACTTCGCGAACGCCTCGCCGTCGATGTAGTCGCGGGTGACGGGGTCGTTGAGGTCGGTGTGCCAGTCGATCTTCACGGCACCCGGGATGTGCCCGACGTCGTAGAGCAGCACGTCCTCGTCGGACTCGACGATCCGGACGCCCGGTGCTCCGATGTGGGCGCCGAGCCACTCCGAGGAGACGAGCCGCTCCGGATGCGCATAGGCCGCGAAGGACGAGTGGGAATCGGGCGCCACGGGCACGGTGGGGCTCCTGAGGGTGAGACGACGGGTTGACAAACCCGATTCTATGCGGAGCGCCCTCACACCGCCGATTCGACGAGGACCAGATCCGCCTCCGGCTGTTGCAGTGTCGACCTGCCGTCGCACACCTCGGTCAGCACCTCCGCCAACCGGGTCAGGAACCTCTCCATCGTGTCCCGCGCGACCGGGGTGTCCGGGAACCGGGACCGGATCGACAGTCCCTCGGTGGTGCGGGACACCCAGAACTGGGCGTCGTCGCAGACGGTCACGTTGCTGATGTGGTGGGCGTTGATGCTGCGGTGGTGCTCGCTGCCTGCCAGTCGCCGGTAGTCGATGAACGACACCATGAACAGGTCGGTGCTGGTGCGCCGGTATCCGTCGCCGACCCCGGCCCGCACCTGCGGCATCGACACCCCGAGCACGTTCAACGCCGACCGGAACGAGCTGTGCGTGTCGGCCAGCGCGGCCGCGAAGTCGTCGGGACGATCGACCCGGACGGTGACCGGCGCGCTGGTCGTCAACCAACCGATCGAGCCCTCCCACCGCGGGTCCAGCCGGGTGTGCAGCGGGAACTGCAGCGGCAGCAGTGCCGGTGCGCCCTCGCGGCGCAATGCGGTCCCGATCGCGGTCAGCACCCCGGAGAACATCGCGCCCCCGCCCGCGAGGCACACCTCCTCGAACCGGGCCGTGTCCTGGGTGTCGAGGATCGATCGCACGTCGGAGGCCTGCGGCGCCGGCTTGCCGGGTTGCACGCCGAGGGGGAGCGGGAACCGCGGCGCGGTGCCGCCGCACGACTCGTAGAACCGGGCCCAAGCGCGGATCCGGGGATCGGACGCGTCGACGTCCTCCTCGGCGCTCTCCTCGACGCAGAAACTCATGAAGCTGCCGGGGTCGTCCAGGTCGACGTGCACGTCCTCGTCGGCGATGTCCGGTGTCGCGCACAACAATTCGTAGACCTGCCGCAGTTCGCGGATCGCGATCACCAGCGAGTAGCCGTCGACGATCGTGTGGTCGAACGCGGCGAGCACGGTGCTCGACCCGGCCCGCTCGACGGTCGCGAACAGGAACGCGGGAAACGTCAGCGGATCGCAGACCTCGGTGAACCGGGCCCGCAGATGGGTGCGCAGCGACGCGGTGTCCCCGAACTCGACCGCCGCCGACGGGGTCACCGCCACCGCGTGCGGCGGCACCGTCAGCCGGGTGATCCGGTCCGGCCGCACCTCGAAGCCCGTCCACAGCGCATCGTGCCTGCGCACGATCAACTCCAGCGTGCGGCGGAGCGCCACCCGGTTCACCGGGGCGGGCAGGTCGAAGCTCGCGGCCATCCACACGCTGGCACCGACTCCGTGCGTGCGCGCGGTCTCGAGGTGGAACTGCTGGTTGTAGCTCGGCGGGACGTCCGAACGGACCAGCTCGTCGGTCGGGGCGAGGGTCCATTCCGTCAGGGTGCCGGGCTCGATCTCGTACCGGTCGATCGCGGTGACGTGCATCAGAGGGTCCCTTCTGCCGGTGCGATCCGGTGGTCGCCGTCGCGCGCGACGGCCGTCATGATCTCGGTGAGCCGGCGCGTGTAGCGCTCCACCGACTCGCGCGCCTGTGGCGTGTCCGGATGCGAGATGTCGATCCAGGTGCCGTGGTCGAGCCGGTTGACCCACATCAGGGCCACGGCCGTGTCCTTCCCGCCGACCAGGCCGGTGGCGTGGGCCTGCACGTACTCGTCGGACCGGGGCAGGCTCCGGGCGTCCATGTACGACACGATCGGCGGCACCGACAGCCCCGTGAACTCGGTGGCGGCCGCGGCGCCCCGCTCCGCGACGACCACCTCGATGGCCTGCTGGCTCGACACCGACCCCAGCTTCTTGCCGGACCGGAACGAGTCCTGCGCGGCCGCGACGAGATCGGTGAACGTCGCGGCGTCCGCGGTCGCGAACCCGACGGGGATCAGATTGATGAACCAGCCCTGCGTCCACTCCATGTCGTCGCTGTCGCGCGTGGACAGCGGCGACAGGGCGAAGTAGCGGTCGCGGCCGACGAGTTCGCGTTCGGTGATCGCCAGCGCGGCGAACACCCCGCCGACGAAGTTGCCGCCGTTCGCCCGGCACACGTCGGTGAACCGCTCGCTGTCGGCGCCGTCGATCAGGATCACCCGGGTGTTCATCGCCGGACGGGGCCCGTCCGCGGCGCCCAGATCGAGGGGGAACACCGGCATCGACCCGCCCGCCGCGCGCAGGTGCTCCATCCACGACGCGACTTCCGGCGACTCCGCGGTCAGCTCCGCGGCGCGGGCCCGTTCCCGCCGGCTGAACTCGACGAAGCTCCCGGCGGCGGGCATGTCGTGCCCGGTGCCGTCCAGCGCGCAGTCGTAGAGGGTGCGCAGCTCGGTGAACGTGTAGGCCATCGACGTCAGGTCCGTGTGGGCGTGGTCGACGGCGTGGAACAGCGTGAACGACTCGCCGCCCTCGTGCTCGATCGTACCGAAGACGAACGCCGGCCAGGTCAGCGCCGTCGCCGCGGTCGCGAACCGGTGCATCAGGTGATCGCGGATCGCCTCGCTCGTCCCGGGAACGTCGACCGTGCGGGATTCGAACTCGATCGAGTCCGGGTCGGTCACGTGCCGGCGCATGAGGTTCGCGAAATCGGCCGGGTCGCCGTCGGGATCGGCGAAGGAGAACCAGCTCCACAGGGTCTCGTTGCGTCGCACGTACTCGGTGATCGCCCGGGCCATGGCCTGCTCGTCGAGGGGCCGGAAGAAGTCGAACGCGAGCCCGATCCACGGGGACTGGGCCTCGCCGCGGGCGGCCGCCGCGGCCGCCCGGCGAAGGTGACGCTCCTGAATCGTCGCCGGTGGGAACGGGCTCTCCGGTGCGGACCGCGCGATCTCGGCGGCACGCTCGGTCACCGTCCACTCGACGACCCGACCCGGCGGCGGGGTCCATCGAGTGATCTGGTGCAGATCCATGGGTTGGGGCTCCTGGAGGACGAGCAACGCGAGGCGCCGACGGCTGGGAGTAGGGGACTCGCGGTGGGGGGAGGGAGGGGGCGAAATGGGGGGTGTTCGGGTTCGGACTGCGCGAGCGTAGGTGAGCGTTCAACACGGCCGCAGGACATTCGGCACATTGGTCCGTTCCGGGACGATGACGTCGGTCACGCCTCCCGGGCGATCCGGCCGCGCGGCGGATCTTCGTCGTCGATCCCGGCCCGGGACCCCGGCCGGTTCGGTTACCGTTCTGCGCCATGTCCATTGTGCAGCCCGGGGTGGCACCACCCGAGAACCGGGCCGCGCCCGACGAGCAGTCCGGGTGGGCGCCGTGGCTCGGACTCGCCGCGAGCCTCGCCGCGGTGTTCATGCAACTCCTCGACTCGACCATCGTCAACGTGGCGTTGCCGAGCATCGCCGCCGACCTCGGTGCGTCGGCGTCCCAGCAGTTGATGACCGTGTCCGGCTATGTGCTGGCATTCGCGTGCACCCTGATCACCGCGGCCCGGCTCGGTGACCTCTACGGCCGGCGGCGGGTGTTCCTGACGGCGATGGCGCTGTTCGTCACCGCATCGGTCGCGTGCGGGGCCGCCGTGGGACCGGTCTGGCTGATCGCGGCCCGGATGGTCCAGGGCCTGGCCGCCGGCGCGATGTCGGCCCAGACCTTCGCTTTGATCTCCGGTTCCTTCCCGCCGAGCCGGCACGGTCGGGTGTTCGGAATCTACAGCGCCACAATGGCTTCGGCGACCATGGCCGGACCGCTGCTGGGCGGGTTGCTGATCCACTGGGACCTGTTCGGGTGGGGCTGGCGGCTGATCTTCTACGTCAACGTCCCGCTCGGACTCGCCGCCCTGACGGTCGGATGGCTGCATCTGATCGACGCCCGGCCGCCGGGGGTTCGCCGCCTCGATCCGATCGGTGCCGTCCTGTCCACGGTCGGGCTCTTCCTGCTGATCTTCCCGCTGATCGAGGGGCGCGAACGCGGCTGGCCGCCGGTGCTGGTCGCGATGGCGGTCGCGTCGGTACCGGTCCTCGCCGCGTTCGTCCTCCACGAACGCCGGCTCGGGGGCCGCGGCGGTGACCCGGTGCTGCCCCTCGGGCTGTTCGCCGACCGGGCCTTCACCCGGGGCGCGCTGCTCGCGTTCGCGTTCTTCGGCACCATGTCGTCGCTGGTGTTCACCGTCGCGCTGACGTTGCAGTACGGGCTGGGCTTCAGCCCGCTGCGGGCGGGACTGACGACGATGCCGTGGGCCGTCGGCACCGCGGTCGCGGCCGCGCTGTCGGCCACCGTCGTGCGCCGGATCGGCAACCTCGTGCTGCCGCTCGGGATGGCCCTGTTCGCGGTGTCGCTCGTCGCGCTGTCGTTCGAGATGCCCGCGCTCGGCGCCGATCCGTCGCCGTGGGCGTTCGTGGTGCCGCTCCTCGTCGGGGGAAGCGGGCTCGGGTTGTTCCTGGCGCCGCTGCAGGCGGCGATCCTCGCGACCGTGCGGCCCGCCAACGTCGGCGCGGCGTCGGGATTGCTGCCCACGGTGCAGCAGGTCGGCAACGTGCTCGGGCTCGCGGCGATCGGTGCGGTGTTCTTCGCCCTGGTCGACGACCGGATCGACGCCGGGTCGGTCACCGCCTACCTGCACGCCCAGCAGCGGGTGCTGTGGGGGATCGCGGCGCTGGCGTTGGTGCTCGGCGCCGCGGCACTCGGGTTGCCCCGGCGTAACCGGACCTGACCGGGTTCCGCCGGGATCGGCGTCAGGCGGGGTCGGGGGAGGCGGTCCAGAGTTCGGCGATGCCGACCCCGACGTCACCGAGCAGTCGCCGCACCAGCGGCAGCCCGATCCCGATCACGCTGGACGGATCACCCTCGATCCGGTCGATGAACCAGCCGCCCAGTCCGTCCAGGGTGAACGCGCCCGCCACCTGCATCGGCTCACCGGAATCCAGGTAGGCCTCGAGGTCGTCACCGGACGGCGTCCCGAAGTGCACGACGGTCGCGCTGTCCGCGCTGGACTCGCCGACCGGGCGACCGTCGTGGACCCGGATCACGCAGTGCCCGGTCAGGAGGGTGCCGCTGCGGCCCGCCATCGACCGCCAGCGGGCCCGCGCGACGTCCGCGGTGTGTGGTTTGCCCTGCAGCTCGCCGTCGAGCAGCAGCATCGAGTCGCAGCCGATCACGACGGCGTCGGCGACGATGTCGGCGGGCAGCGCGGGCACGACGGCAGCGGCCTTCGCGCGGGCCAGCTCCGTCACCACGTGGTGCGGAGTGGCCCGCGGGCCCAGCGTCGCCTGCACCGCGTCCTCGTCGACCCCGGAGACGTGCACGTACGGCTCGATCCCCGCCTTGCGCAGCACGGTGCGGCGCGCGGGCGAGGCCGAGGCGAGGACGAGCCGGGTCACGCCCGGTTGGGGAACGCGTACGGGGAGAAGGGTGCGCGCTGCCGGTGCATCCTGGTCGGCTGGCCCCAGTGGTCGGCGGGCGTGGTGTCGACCGGCGCCGGAGCCGACCCGGCGGCCGCGAGGACCGCGACCAGCGCGGCGATCTCGACGTCGGTGGGGGAGCCCTTGAGCACCGTGATGACCGGCAATTGCGTACCTTCGGTTGCGGTTGCCGCGGCGGCGTCGACCGCAGCGGCGGCCTCGATCAGCACCTCGACCTCGGCGAGTGTCGTGTCCGTGAGTGTCACAGTGGAATGTTCCCATGCTTCTTGGGCGGAAGGGTGACCATCTTGCGTTCGAGCAACCGCAACGCCGACACGATCTGACCACGGGTGTGCGACGGCGGGATGACCGCGTCGACGTAACCACGCTCGGCCGCCACGTACGGATTGACGAGGGTGTCCTCGTACTCGTTCTGCAACTGCAACCGCAACGCGTCGACGTCCTGACCCGCCGCCGCGGCGTCCTTGAGCTGCTTGCGGTAGACGAACCCGACCGCACCCGAGGCACCCATCACCGCGATCTGCGCGGTCGGCCACGCC
>NZ_BAABFB010000016.1:0-924 GCF_039540555.1 Rhodococcus olei
CGGCGAGGGCCCGATCCAGATCAGCCCCGCGTCGATCACCGCCTGCGCGAAGTCCGCGTTCTCGGACAGAAACCCGTAACCGGGGTGGATCGCGTCCGCACCCGACTTCGCGGCCGCGTCGAGGATCTTGTCGAACACCAGGTACGACTCCGCCGACGTCTGCCCGCCCAGGGCGAACGCCTCGTCCGCCAGCTTCACGAACTGGGCATCGGCATCCGGCTCCGCGTACACCGCGACGCTGCCGTACCCGGCGTCCTTCGCGGCCCGAATCACCCGCACGGCGATCTCGCCGCGGTTCGCGACGAGCACCTTCGAGATCTTCTTGTCAGTGTTGTTGGCTGTCATCGCTTTTCCTTAACGGGTGAATCGGGCATTGACGAAAGTGCAAGGCGCGCCGGACAACCCGTAGCGCATCATCTGGGCGGGGGCACCCCACCCTTCCTCGACCGGCGGCTCCCCGGCGGCCGGGACTCCCGACACCGCCGCGAGGGCGACCAGCACGGCGGCCACCTCGGCGTCATCGGGATTGCCGGAGAAGCGGATCGGATCCTGCTGCGGCACAGGAGAACCGAGCAGTGCGGTCTCGTCGGACACGAGGTCGACGTCGACCGTCTCGAGCACTGCGGTCACAGCGGGATGTTCCCGTGCTTCTTGGGCGGAAGGGTGACCATCTTGCGTTCGAGCAACCGCAACGCCGACACGATCTGACCACGGGTGTGCGACGGCGGGATGACCGCGTCGACGTAACCACGCTCGGCCGCCACGTACGGATTGACGAGGGTGTCCTCGTACTCGTTCTGCAACTGCAACCGCAACGCGTCGACGTCCTGACCCGCCGCCGCGGCGTCCTTGAGTTGCTTGCGGTAGACGAACCCGACCGCACCCGAGGCACCCATCACCGCGATCTGCGCGGTCGGCCACGCC